>JAQBOY010000386.1 GCA_028287805.1 Mucilaginibacter sp. | reverse complement strand
CGCAGTAAAAGGCAGGAAGCGTGGGAAAAGATCACTGCCCGCCGTTTACAGGATAAAGATAAATTGAATGAGCTTTTTGATCACCTTCGCGTTTTAAGGCATAAAGTAGCATTGAACGCCGGTTTTGAAAATTTTAGGGATTACATGTTCCAGGCGCTGGGCCGCTTTGATTATACCCCGCATGATTGCTATGCTTTTCATGAAGCTATTGAAAAAGAAGTGGTACCCATTTTGCGCGAACAGGCAAAAATACGTAAGGAAACATTAGGCTTAAGCGCTTTGAAGCCGTGGGATATGGATGTGGATATTTCCGGTAAGCAGGCCTTAAAACCTTTCCATAGTGGTGAAGAACTGATAGAAAAATCTATTCAATGTTTCAGCAATATTAACCGCTATTTGGGCGAACGTCTGGAAATTATGAAGGATAATAAGCTTTTTGATGTGGAAAGCCGCAAGGGTAAAGCACCGGGAGGTTATAACTATCCTTTATCAGAAACAGGAGCTCCCTTTATTTTTATGAACTCTGCCAATGGGTTTCGCGACCTTACCACTATGGTACATGAGGGTGGCCACGCGGTACATACCTTCTTAACTGCCGATCTGGAGCTGAATGATTTTAAACATTGCCCTTCAGAAGTAGCGGAACTGGCTTCCATGTCAATGGAATTAATATCTATGGATAATTGGGATGTGTTTTTTGATAATGCCGAAGATCTGAAACGTGCTAAACGGGATCAGCTGGTAGATGTATTAAAAACCCTGCCCTGGGTAGCAGTGGTTGACCAGTTTCAGCATTGGATATATACTAACCCGAATCATACGGATGCAGAACGTACCGAAGCATGGAAACAAATATATGAGCCATTCGGTGCCGGCTTTGCTAATTGGAGCGGGCTTGAAGAAGCAGAAGAAAACCTGTGGCAAAAACAACTGCATATTTTTGAAATACCTTTTTATTACATTGAGTATGGAATGGCGCAGTTAGGAGCAATAGCTGTTTGGAAAAACTATAAAGAAAATCCTGAACGGGCATTGCAGCAATATTTAAATGCTTTAAAACTGGGTTATACTAAAACCATCAAAGAAATTTACGAAACAGCGGGTATTAAATTTGATTTCAGTGCCGGCTATGTAAAGGAGTTGGCGGAGTTTGTAAAAGCCGAGATAGCGAAATTGTAATATTTTTAAGTATGATCTCATTGTGCGGCCCCCGTTAATATGAGCAAGGCGGCCCAAAGTAATCTCGTCGCTTATTATAGGTGAGCGGCGAGATTTATATATCCTCACACTTATTCATTGCTGCTTCTACCTGTAACATGAGGGGTTAGAATCTGTCATTTCATCTTCACGATCTTATGATTTAACCTGCTATTAAAACTTATTGCACGCTTAAGGTGTTCAAAGTTTTATGAAAAAGTTATTTTTAAGCTTCTTACTACTTTTCCTTACTATAACAGGATTCAGTCAATTATTAAAACCGGTAAAAATAGATAGCCTTGTTACGGTTTCATTACCACCCGTTCATCAGAAAAAAGATACTTTGGGTCAGCGCATATTTTCGGGAAATGGCCTGGTTGGTTTTATGGAGGTTATTAAAGCCCCCAATGTAAAAAACACCGTTCCGCTGAATAAGGAGAATGACCTTGACAAAGTATTTAAAGAGTATATTAAAACTATACAAACTCAATCTGTTAACGGAGTCACGCAAAATATTCGCGATACAACTATAGGTACTTTAAAAGCTAAGTTATTTACCTTAAGAAAGGAGGATGCCAAAAGTGAAATTCAATTAAGAAACTTTATACTTATTTATACAACCGGGGCCACTTATACCTTTGAATATGCATATCCTGAATTCAGAAAGGATGCAGTTATAGAAGAATACAAGGCATTTGTGAAATCTATAAAATTTTCTCATCAACTTCAGCGTAATGATCAATACCTGCACAATACAAAAGGCATGTCATCAACTGTTAAAATGGCCTTATACGGCGGTGCTGTATTGATTTTAGTTATTATTTTAATGCTAATTATCAGGAATAAAAAAAGACCGGCATCAAAATAAAAGCTATGAATTCTTTAACAATCCTTTATTCCATTTAGCCGTATGCAAAAATTGCTTGTTATCTATCCATATCAGCCATGGTATAGTAACAACAACGCCTATTATCGAGCCTATCGTTACATCTTCAAAAAAGTGTTCGCTCAAATACATACGTGAGTAACCTACGCAGGCCGCCACTAATAACAGGAGTAATCCCCATTGCTTATTTTTTAAAAAATAAAGAATAACAATAGCGGTAGAAAAAGCAGTTACCGTATGCCCTGAAGGGAAGCTATGAAAGCTTAGTATATTAACACCTTTAATAAAATAAATACCTTTTAAATGGTTGGCGAAATACAATTTGGGACGGGGAGCATCAAAAATATGTTTAATTACCTGTGCTAAAATAGACGTAATTGCATAGGTGCTTGCCAGTAAAAATGCCTTACGATAACTGAATAATAAAAGTATAGCTGATAAAGCAATTGTTGTCAATCCATCACCGATATCTGTAACATAAGGCGCTATAAAATCGGCCCAGTCACTATGCCTGGTATTTACCGTGTAATATATTTCGTCCTTAGTAAAGTTTAGTTTAATAATCAAACAAATAGCTAAAAGAATAAGGTAGGGGATTAAAAAAAATCTGATCTGATATAAAAAATCTTTTATTCCTATTTTCATGGCGCAAAGTAAGCATAACGTAAATCATTCCAAAAAATTGGTTATGTTTGGTTTTGGCAAAAAATAGGTATTGGATGTATAAAGGCATATTTCGCAAAAAAAATATTAGTAAAATATTAGCTGATGTTGCCAGCGGCTTTAGCGATAGCGAACACTCTGTAACCGGGTCTCATCTAAAAAAAGAATTAAATGTAAAAGACCTCACCCTGATGGGCATTGCAGCCGTAGTGGGTGCGGGTATATTCTCTACCATTGGTGTAGCTTCCTTTCATGGAGGGCCGGGTGTCACCATGTTATTTGTAATTACCGCTATTACCTGCGGGTTTTCTGCACTTTGCTATGCTGAATTTGCATCACGTATACCCGTTGCGGGCAGTGCCTATACTTATGCCTATGCCTCGTTTGGCGAGTTAATAGCCTGGATAATTGGATGGGATCTGTTAATGGAATATGCCATAGGCAACATAGCGGTAGCCATATCCTGGAGCGAATACTTTGTTAACTTATTGGAGGGCTTTAATATCCATATGCCCCACTATTTAACTATGGATTATTTCAGCGCCTTTCGTGCGCATGAAAGTTTACAGCAGTTAATGGCAAGCGGGCGTCTTGCCGGCATTACAGATAGTATGAGAGCCGGAGCTGCTGCCTGGAATACAGCCCCCGGTATTGATGGGTTTAAACTGATTGCCAATATACCTGCTTTAGTCATAGTTATTGCTATAACTTACTTAGTATACATAGGCATACGCGAAACTAAAAAGGCTACAAATGCTATGGTATATTTAAAACTGGCCATTGTTATAGCTGTTATTGTTATTGGATTTTTTTATGTGACCCCGGCTAACTGGCATCCGTTTTTGCCTAATGGTTTTGGCGGTATGATGAAGGGTGTATCCGGTGTGTTTTTTGCTTATATTGGCTTTGACGCCATATCTACCACAGCCGAGGAATGTGAAAATCCGCAACGTGATCTGCCACGGGGTATGATATACTCGCTCATTATCTGTACAGTTCTGTATATCCTGATAGCCCTGGTACTTACCGGTATGGTAAGCTATAAAGATCTGAATGTAGGCGATCCATTGGCATTTGTATTTAAACAGGTAGGCTTGCATAATATCAGTTATATTATTTCTGTAAGCGCTGTTATTGCTACTGCAAGCGTATTATTGATATTCCAATTGGGGCAGCCACGTATCTGGATGAGCATGAGCCGCGATGGCTTATTGCCAAAAGCTTTTTCGCGCATCCATCCAAAGTATAAAACCCCGTCATTTGCTACAGTGGTTACCGGTTTTGTAGTGGCTATACCCGCCTTGTTTATGAACCTGACCGAAGTAACAGACCTGACCAGTATAGGCACCCTGTTTGCTTTTGTACTGGTTTGCGGCGGTGTGCTTTTGCTACCCAGGGAAGCTGCGCAAAAAGGAAAATTTCATTTACCTTATGTTAATGCCAAATGGATAGCCCCCGCGGTTTTTATTATTGGCGTATTTGTATTTTGGAAACCAATGATAGGTTTATTTTCGGGAGAGAACAGGCATGAGAACTTTCCGTATTTTCTGTTTATTCTGTTATCGGCAGTGCTCACTGTTTTAGCCTTTATCAAAAACTTATCATTAATACCGGTTTTAGGTTTATTAAGCTGCTTTTATTTAATGACCGAACTGGGCTACACTAACTGGCTGCGCTTTTTAATATGGCTGGTTATTGGCTTGGTTATTTACTTTACCTATAGCTATAAAAATAGTAAACTGGGTAAAGAAGGTAATTGATGTGCACATCTGCATATTAATAATCTGCATATTTGTATATCCGCACATTTGCATATTCAAAATGACCTATATTGATATTATTGGATTTCTGGCAGCGTTTGGAACTACTATTTCTTTTTTACCACAAGCCATTAAAACAATTCAAACCAAAGATACTTCCGGCATTTCATTGTCTATGTACAGCTTGTTTACAGTGGGCACACTTTTATGGCTTATTTACGGCATATTAAGTTTGAGTATCCCTGTTGCTATAGCAAATGCTATAACCTTAATATTTGCCAGTATTATATTAGTGTATAAGATAAAGTATAAGTAATTATGCGAAGATTATTATGATGATATAATCAATTGCATTTTAAAATAAGGTCCTTAAACTTCCCCCTGCAAAGGAGAGCCCAAACATAGATCAAAACAATTCACCTTGTTGCTTGTAGTAGTGAAACCTATTAGCCACTTATCTATTAGCCGATACTTATGATCTATTTTTACCTTGTCACTCCGATTGCAATTATTATTTTACTGGTTGTATATACCTTCAATAAAATAAAAAAGAGTTGCTTATTATTTTTAATGCTTTGCTGTTCAAACTATTTGTTTGCTCAAAAGGCTGCCCCAATTGGTTCAATAATACCCGGTAACGGCCCCCCTAAAGAGCAGCTGAAAGAAATTAAAGCAGTAAAAGTACGCTTACTATCAGACTCTGCCTCAGGTGAGCCTAAAAAGAAGAACCCTCTTGTTGATACTACTATTCAAAATAAATATGGCGATCTGTTGAATGATGATAAAGCATTTAACAAAAAATATCCTATATGGAAACCCGCAGTTCAAGTTTTAGGTACTAACTTATTTACCTGGACAATAGACAGATTTGTTTTAAAAGAAGATTTTTCGCACATAGGGCCGGCAACATGGAAGTATAATATACAAAAGGGGTGGGAGTGGGATGCTGACCGGTTTGGTATAAATTTTATAGGGCATCCGTATACGGGTTCAATGTATTTTAATGCTGCCCGTTCACAGGGGTATAATTATTTTCAATCAGTTCCTTTCGCTATTGGCGGCAGCCTTATGTGGGAGTATTTCGGCGAAAATACACGCCCATCTTATAACGACCTTGTCAATACACCAATTAATGGAGCATTTTTAGGGGAAATATTTTATCGCTTAAGTTCAAATATTCTGGATGATCGTACAACCGGCAGCGACAGAGTTTTCCGTGAAGTTTTTGCAGGGCTCGTTGATCCTGTACGCGGGCTTAACAGGTTGTTGCAAGGAAAATCCTTCAGGCATACCTCTAAGGAAGTTTATCAAAAGGAGCCACTTAATATTACGTTATTTGGCGGATTACATAAGATAAATGAAGGTAATAACACCGTTTTGGGAAAGGGCCCCAATGAAGCATTGCTTAACCTGCAGCTTGATTATGGAAACCCATTTGAGGATATATACCGTAAACCATTTGATTTTTTCAGGCTCCGTACCGAATTTAGTTTTGGCTCCGGGAGAAAATTATTGGATAACTTAACCGGTTATGGTATTTTATTTGGCAACAATACCAAGGTCGGTGATATGTCTATGTTATATGGTGTATTTCAGTACGATGATTATTGGGATAATAAAACCTTTGAACTTGGCGCCATTGGTTTTGGAGGCGGAATATTTACTAAATATCCTATTACCGATAAAATTAATCTTTATACTAATGCTCACCTGGCATTGGTGCCATTAGCTGGAAATAGCACCCGGTTTGGACCAGATACATCCCAATACAGAGATTATACTTACAACAATGGATTAGAAGCTAAATTTGAAAGCACCATTAACTTTGGAAAAGCTGCAAGTGCCTCTTTTGTATATTATTATTTTTGGATGCATACTACAGTAGGACAAACGGGAAATAATAATATAAGTATTTTAAAACCCCGGGTTACAGTTCAAATAGTAAAGAATATAAGTTTAGGTTTTGAGCATTTTATATACTATGATGATCGCTATTTAAAGAATCTTCCCGCAATTCATTCCGTAAGAACCGAGCAAAAAATATTCCTGTTATGGTTTCTGGAAGACCCGCAGCGCAAGGGCCGTTATAACTAACAGGAACTAAGTTTATTCCTGATATATTTATAGAAGGATTAGCTTTATGTAACTGAATGCTGCTTAGGTTTGCAGTCTTTTATAATTCTTTTGCAAATGCTAATCCTACTGCTCCATTTTGGTAAGTAGGCATAAACATAGTGCTTTTCCCTTCTTTATTTTTATGGGTTAGCTTGTTACGCAGGTAAGGATAAATTAAATAAGCAGCTTTGGTTGAAAGTATACCGAAACCGGCCCCTGCTACAACATCACTAAACCAATGATCGCGGTTATACATCCTGAAAACTCCTGTAGTTGCGGCAATTGTATACCCTGCTACACTATACCATACAGATTTGTCTGAATATTCCTGCGCCAGGAATTCAGCGCCCATAAATGCAATAGAGGTATGCCCTGAAGGGAACGACAGGTAATCAGTTTGATTAGGCCGTAACCTGTGTGTAGCATATTTTGTACCGTATCCTGATAAAGCTAAAATTCCACCTGATAACCCCAGCAACGCGGTACGGTCAATAAACCTGTTTTTACCTGTTATGCCAACCAGGTTTAAGCCATATACCATTGCAATTGGAGCTACTTGAAAATAACTTTCTGCTTTAGTATGAAAATTAGGGGCAGTTCTGGCAATGTCACTGTTTAAATAATAATCAAAATGCCTGATAGGAGTAATTACAAAAGAAAGTGCGCCGTAACCTATTAAAGCAGCTGGCGGTATTAGTGTCCATGCTTTACTATGCAAATGCCTTACTGTATCAGGTGCAGTTAAAAGATCCTTCTTTATGGTATCGCCAAGCTTTTGCGCATTGGCCTCAACTGAAACTAAACAAAGTAAAGCAAATAGTAGTTTTTTCATAGATATCCTGATTTGCAAATATGATACCACAATCTGTAGTAATACTGAATTAATGGCTGTTTAACACTTACTTAACACGGTTAATTTCCACCGTTTCCGGATCAGCCAGCATTAGCGGAACTTTTTCAACGGTAACAAAGCTTAGGTCGAGCCCAAAACCACGTTCTTCTGATAAGCTTATCTTTTTTAACTGTACATAAAACGCCATAATGAACTTTTCGTAAAATGATAAATTATGGGAGCGTGAAAGCACCTTCTCTATCACCACAAATCTAAAGTCGCCTACTATTTTATGCCGGTTTAATGATTTATAGCTGCTGGTAATATCTACCTCACCATTTTTAACCAGGTCTTCCACCACTTTTCTAAAAAGCAGATTTATTTGCTGCTCAACCCTGAAGCCCAGTTTAAAATCAATCCTGATCAGTTTATTGGGTACCAAAAAGCTTACCTCGTATTCTTTTTTATAGGGTTCATCCACTACATCAACATGCACCAGCCAGTAAACGTCAGCACGTTTTGGCTGCTTTTGCAGGATAGAGTAAACTATTTTGGATTCAATTTCCGAATCAAAATTAGCACTGGTTAAATAAACCAGTTGCGATGCATATTTTGGCACAGTTTCATCTTCGCTCAGTTCGTTAATGATACTGTAATAATCTTCAATTTCAATAAATTTAACATAACGGTTTCTGATCTTCCTTGCGGTATGCCAGGTCCACATAATGGAAAATAAAAGTAGCCCTACGCTTAAGGTAAACCAACCACCATGAACAAATTTAACCAGGTTGCCGGATAAGAATGTTCCTTCAATAATCAGGTAAACAACTAAAAATACAGTAACTATAATTTGGGAAACCTTTTTTCGCTTTAAAAATTTAGATACCAGTATCGTGGTCATTAACATGGCCACAGTAATACTTAATCCATAAGCCGCCTCCATCTTATCTGAGTGCCTGAACAATAATACCACACCTATACAACCCACACACAATAACCAGTTAACACTTGGTACATATAACTGTCCCTTTTGCTCGGTAGGATAATTAATCCGCACCTTAGGCCATAAGTTCAACCGCACTGCTTCCGCTATCAGTGTAAATGACCCGGATATTAAAGCCTGGCTGGCAATAACAGCAGCTACTGTTGCTATACCAATACCAAATATCAGGAACCACTCGGGCATAATTTTATAAAAGGGGTTTTCTAAATTAAGATTGATGATCCTGCCATTGCGTTGCAGCAGCCATACCGCCTGCCCCAGGTAGTTAAGCACTAAACAGGTTTTAACGTATATCCAGCTTATTTGTATGTTCTTTCTGCCGCAATGCCCTAAGTCAGAATATAAAGCTTCGGCTCCTGTGGTACATAAAAATACGGCGCCTAAAATAATCAGCGCATTAGGATTAGTGATTAATAATTTAAAACCATAATAAGGATTTAAGGCCTTAATAATCGAAGGCTCCTGTATAATAAAAGCAACACCTAAAACACCCATCATGGTAAACCATATAAACATAATAGGGCCGAAAGCTTTGCCCACCAGTGAAGTACCAAATTGCTGAATAATAAATAACACGGCAATAATGGCTATAACAATACTAACTGTATGCAGGTGCGGATAAAAAGTTTCTAACCCTTCAATTGCCGAGGATATAGTAATTGGAGGGGTAATAATACCATCGGCAAGCAAGGCGCATCCACCTACAATAGCAGGTATAATTAACCATTTTGCTTTACGGCGAACTAAGGAGAAAAGGGAAAAAATCCCACCTTCCCCTTTATTATCGGCACGCAGAGTTATAACTACGTATTTTAAGGTAGTTTGCAATGTAAGCGTCCAGAAGATAAGAGAAACTCCTCCGAGTATTAATAATTCCGAGATTCGTTGAGTACCAACAATTGCTTTAAAAACATATAAGGGAGAGGTACCTATATCGCCGTAAATTATTCCTAAACTGATCAATAGTCCGGCACCTGTCAGTTTTTGAAGATCTTTATGATTTGACACAATAATGATTAAAAAAAGACAAAAGTATTAAAATTATTGATTTACAACTTAAACAATTGATAAGCGTATAAGAATTACCAATATGGTAACATCATTTTGTTAAAAATTGTTAAAAGTTTTTACAAAAACATTAAGTATTAAATTTCAACGAAGATATTTATATTTTTGTATCGGATATTTAAGCATGAAGAAAAGTTCTACCTATATTTATTCATGGATTGTAATAATTGCATTAGCGATATATGTGAATTATGCTTTTTCCGCTGGTCCCGGAGTTTCTAAACGGGACACCACTAATTATTTTCTAAATTCGAAAAAAACAAAAAAGAAGAGCTCGCTATCTTTTTCACTCCCGCCTATAAGACCTGGCGTTACCTCCTCATTAAAAGTTACTGTCGCCAGGCCCGATGATAAACTGTTAAGTAATGTAGAAGTATATCCTAATCCTATAACAGATCAGATCAATTTAAAATACATTATATCACGCAATTCAAATGTTAGTATAAAAATGATGGATGT
>JAQBOY010000379.1 GCA_028287805.1 Mucilaginibacter sp. | reverse complement strand
CGTTGAAAAAAATAGGCAAGGCAGAAGATGTTGGCAAAATGGTTGCTTTTTTCTGCGGAGAGGCGGCCAGCTTTATCACCGGCGCGGAGATAATAATGGATGGAGGCATGAGCCTTAAACAATAAATTCCTAAGCTGGCGAACGCGTGTCGCGTGTGTCATTTATAAGCGATAAGTAATTTAAACAGAGCCTGGCCAAGTGCCTGGCTTTGTGATTTAAGAAACGCTTGCAGCCCACAGTGGAATGTATCCTCAACCAGTTTGGGCCACTCCGTGCGAATTGCCTACAATTAACACACTGGTAGCAAGGCCTGGATGCCTGATCCCTGAACTTAAAGCTAAAAAGGCTTATATGCTTAGGTATCACCGTGAGGATCATACAAATAATTAGGGGTGCCGGTTTTAAATAGAATCATAGACACTATAATAAAAATCACCGATACCGCTAAAAATCCATAATTCCAAATCGGAATATTGTCTGCTACTTCTCTTACATTATGAAGTTTGAGTATTTGGTGGTCAATTATGCCTTCCACAATGTTAAATAAACCCCATCCTAAAAGCAATCCGCTATAGAAATTTTTCCATGTTACTATAACATCCTTTCTAAAAAATAATCTTGCCAAAAGGAACATACCTGTAGTGGTGACTATTAAACAGAAAAAATGGAATATGCCATCCCAAAACATATTGACGCTTTTATTAAGTAGGGTTACAGGCGGTATCTTATTAGATAACATTTCATGCCATTGAAGTATTTGATGCAAAACCGTTCCATCAATAAAACCACCGATGCCGATGCCTAAAGTGGTAGCAGCTGAAATGAGTGGGATTGCGGTAAGTTTAAGATACTCATGATTGTGATATTTTTGCTTTTCCCGTTTTGAATTTAAGAATGTTAATATAATTACAATGGCTGCTAAAACCATGAATGCTAATAACATGGTTATCAGGTTTGGATAAAACGTGCTATCGAATATGGCTGTCTGCAGGTTCTTATTACATGTGGTGCAGCAATAGGCAGGAATAACTGAAAACAATAAACCAAGTGTAATTGTTATTTTTTTCATCTGTAAACCTTTCAAAACAAACAGAAAATCGTTTATAGAGTTTCAATAATAGCCCATATTATTTTAATAACGGTACGGCTAAGGCTATAAAAGAAAGCCCCTTGCTGATTATAACACTACCCGAAAAGTAAGGTTAACGCGGGCTTTTACAGGACGGGTAGATTTGGCAATCCGGTGCTCCCAATGCTCCTGTAAACCCGCTTTCATTAAAAGGAACGAGCCATGTTCTAACCTCACGGAATATTTCTCGCTATGATCTGCTTTACTACGGATGTCAAAGCTGCGTACCTGCCCGAAACTGACAGAGGCGATGATCGGGTTTTTACCTAAAACACTTTCGCGGTCGCTGTGCCAGGCTACCGAATCATTGCCATCGCGGTAATAATTTAATAAAACACTGTTAAATTTGATACCCGCCAATGGCTCGACTTTATTTTTAATCATGAGCAATTCCGGCGTCCAGGGTATGGGGTTTGACACTTTACCGGCAGATGAATAATCAGTACCAAAGTCACCATACCAGGCGGTTAGCCGGGGGGTGAGCACTTCCTTATCGTACATTTTTTGGATGGTTTGCTTCCAGGGTGCTTCCGCTATAAATTTTTGCAATAAAAAATCACTTGTTGTCTGGTCGAACAGACCCGACCTATATTCCAATAGTTCGTTGGGTAATCCTTTGCTCTGTCCCGCTTCGGGAAAAAAACAGAGCTGTTCTGTATTCACTTCCACTATATCTCTCCTTAAAACAATCTCTTTAAAACTTTTTACAAATATAATGAAAATACTAATATTTTTAGTATTAATTTACTGTCCGAATTATAAAGCCTCCTAAGCTCGCACGCGTGTCGCGTGCGCCAATTGCTAAACGTGGGAACGCTGCTGCAGAATATGAGGATGCCGAATTATAAAGCAATTTCATATTGGGTAACCTTGCTAAGATATTTTTTGCTTGCAGCGAATCAGATTATATATTACTTTAGGTCTGCCCTTATCATGCAATTTAAACGGTTACTTTTTTTACTTCTGATATTTACAGGCCTTAAGGCATATAGCCAGCAGGACGTAGAATTTCATTTAAATTCTCATCTCTTACCGGGTAAAAATATTTTAAAAGTTAAGCGCGATTTCCGGGATCCATATTTGTGGGTTCTTGCACAAAACAACGAGGTTTACCGTGTAAACAGTATAACGCTTGCTATTGACAATTACACCAGCCAGTTTGCCGCCTACAGCGGAATGCAGTTTATTGATATTGCAGGCCGCAGCCAGGATACGGTGTTTATAGCTACCAATTCTACTAATGTTATCGAATACAAAAAGGGGGGTACTAAAGTAATAAGTGCGGCGGATGGCATTGTTACGGCAGTCAATTCAGTTGGCATACCCAAAATTCAAGCAGATTACCGTGATACGCATTCAGTGTTGATTGGTTCGGATAGAGGCTTTTATTCTTATGACATGCTTAATGAAAAAATCACTGCAAATAGTTCGGTTGCCTCCAGTAAGATTTATGAAGCAACCTATCGTGATTTAGTTTATAAAGATAGTGCAGCTACTTACCCAGATTGGAACGGGAGGAAATACGTGCCTGTAATTATAGAAGGCGAGTTCAGCAAATTTCAATATTTTATGTCTGAAAGCGATACCATAGGGCATGCCATTAATACCGGTTATCAGGCCTGGGGCTCCATGTATGACTATGATATGCCTGTTGACTATACAGCCCTTTTCTGGGGGACCCGTAATGGCGTGTTCCAGGTTAATGGCAATCTAAGTTATTTCGTGAACCGTACCTATGCACACTATCTGGATGGCATTAATGTGAATAAAATAACTGCTATGTTTGGTCTTACTGCATTTGGTAATGGCCATTGGTTTAGCTATCCTGGTCTTATTAAACAAAATATGTTAATAGGGACTGACAATGGTTTATATTTCAGCAATTCAATTTATCAGCACTACAGCGCGCAGCTGCCTGGCACGCGGCAGGTAGATCTTTTTCATTTTGACGCATTAGGGAATACTGTTATCAATGATATATGCGTTAATACAGCATCTGCAACAGAGCCGGTTTGTGATGATGGTGTATGGGTAGCAGCACAGAATGGACTTTATCTTTTAAAACCAGATTATGGCAAATATCTCACCGCAACCTCAATAAATGCCATACAATTTACCGGGCAGAATGGTACAATTTCGGAAATTCAAATATGCTCGGGTAGCAGTATAACTGCCGCCGTCACCACGAATTACAGCGGTCATACCATACAATGGTATAAAGATGGAGTTGAATTGCCGGGTGAAAGCAACAATACGCTCACGATTACTACTGCAGGTAATTATAGTGCTATTGTATATGATCCTTGCGAGAATATCCATCTTAATACAAATAATCTTAAAGTAACAGTTATTACAACGCCAACTGTAACGCTTAATTACCCGGATAAAAGCTTTTACTGTGACGGAAGTACAGTAACATTTAAGGTTGATGCCAATACCATCTATCAATACCGCTGGTATAAGGATGGTGTATTAAATGGCAATACCTCAAATATTATAAATGTAACCCAGAGTGGTAATTACAAAGTAGAAGTTAGCGCATGCTCGAGTACTTGGGTATCTTCAAAAGAAATTGAAGTAGAATTTGTTAAGTTACCGGCGCTGGCGCTTAAAACAGATAAAACCTCTTACTGCGTAGGCGAACAGGCTACCCTTTCTGTTAATGTTCCTGCAGACGTATCTTATACCATTAACTGGCTGCGCGATGGTACAGCATTAAACAGCAACACTAACAAAACGACTTTAACTACTAACGTGGCCGGCAATTATGTGGTTAATATCAGTAGCAATAAAACAACCTGTTCAGAAAATTCCCTGTCGTTGCCGGTTATATTTAATCCCCTGCCTACGATTAGCCTGGAAAAAATTGTGAATACCACTCTTTGCAGCGGACAAGCGGTTGATCTTAAAGCAACCTTTTCTAGTGGCACTGTTAAATGGTCGACAGGGGAGACCAATAGCCGCATCAGCGTGAAAAGTCCGGGAAACTATACGGCTACGGTAACATCATCGTCGGGCTGCACCGATAGCCGTATTATAAATGTACAGTTTTTTAGCACCCCTGTTTTAAATTTGCAGGATGCAACATTATGTCAGTTTACCCGACAGCAAATCACTTTAAATGCGCCGCCGGGTTTTACTAAATATGCGTGGAACGGAAAACAAGGCGGAGATTCTTTCACAACCGGTTCGCTTGGAAAAGTTGAACTTACGGTGACCGACATGAACGGTTGTACAGCCTCGCAAACTATAAATATCACAAGTTATTGTACAGAAATAAAAATGGGTAATACATTTACACCCAACGCCGATGGTGTAAATGATACCTGGACTATTAAAGGTCTTGACAATAGCGCAACCGTAAAAGTTTACAACCGTTTAGGAAGCCTTGTACTTGACAGCCGTGGTTATACCGAGCCCTGGGATGGCACCTATAAAGGCCATAAATTACCTACAGGTACGTATTACTACGTCATCAATGCCAAAGCCGGGACACAGGTTTTAAGCGGGTGGGTATCCATTATTTATTAACCACAATGGAATGGAGATATATCCTTAACCGATACTGGGCCACACCTGGATTTGCTATAATGTAGGGTCCCTTTGGAGACCCTGCATTGTAGCAAAACACTTCCCTTAAATATGGCAATATTAGAACCTTAGTTAGTTTTATACTAATAAACTTTGCCTGGATAGTATTAACGACAATTAATGGCTGAAAAATCTATAATAGAGCTTTCTTTATGTCCTACTAATTCCCTAAGCTGGCGCACGCGTGTCGCGTGTGTCATTTATAAGCGACAAGTAATTTAAACAGAACCCGGCCAAGAACTAAAATGAATAATTAGAATCAGACAATAATAATTTTCCTTTTTTTTTAAAAATATTTGCGTAACTCAAAAGTTACCTATACATTTGAGTAACTTAAAAGTTACGCATTATGACAAAAATCATCAAACACCAATTTTTCTTCCCTCATCCAACCGAGGCGGTTTGGGAATACCTGACGAAACCTGAACTGATAGAGCTATGGCTCATGAAAAATGACTTTCAGCCCATCGTCGGACATGATTTCCAGTTCCGGACGGGCCCGATATCGAGCCTGGATTTCGACGGCATCTTCTACTGTAAGGTATTAGAGATCGTTCCTTTCAAAAAGCTTTCTTATTCATGGAAGAGTGGGCCCGGTGAGGGCGAGATTACGCTTGATTCCGTCGTTGTATGGAAATTGCAGCCAACAGATAAAGGCACAGAGCTTTTCCTGGAACACAGCGGTTTCGCGAAAAAAGAAAACCTGAGCTTTTACAATGGTTTGACTCAGGGCTGGCTGGAAAAATTTGACAAAATCGCCGAACTTTTAAACGCTGTAAAACATGGCCATACCAACGCTTGACGCATTCCAGGTGATCGGAGATCCGAGCAGGAGAAAGATGCTGATGCTGCTTTCGGAGGATAGTCTGACCATTAACAGTCTCGCAGATAATTTCGATATGAGCCGTCCCGCCGTTTCAAAGCATATTAAAATCTTATACAGTGCGGGGTTTATTTCTATTCAGGACAATGGCCGGGAACGGTATTGCACACTGAAAAAGGATGGCTTCGAAGAACTGCAGGCCTGGATCTCTCACTTTGACGAGTTCTGGACATCGAAATTGAAAAAGTTAGAAACGCTATTAAATAACAAATTACCCAACTAAAAAAATCAACAAAATGGCTACATCAGATTTTAACACTACCATATTTGTAGACCAAACTCCTAAAGAAGTATTCAATGCCATCAAAAATGTTCGTGTATGGTTGTAAGAAAATATTGAAGGCGGTACAGACAAACTCAACGATGAGTTTACTTAT
>JAQBOY010000376.1 GCA_028287805.1 Mucilaginibacter sp. | reverse complement strand
CTCGCTCATTTTTGCCCGGTTAAGTACCAGCCAATATTCTTTGGTTTTGCCGCCGATAACCCTGATCTCGGATATACCGCTTACTTGTGATAAGAATGGTTTTACGGTGAATGTTGCCAATTGTTTTAATTCAATCGGCGATTTGGTATGGCTCTCTAATGTATAACCACTTACGGGCAATATAGAGGGGTTCATTTTTTCTACAGATATATTCACATCTGGAGGCAACACGCTACGTATTTTGCTAATCTGTGATTCAATTTGTTGTTTGCTCAGGTCAATATCCGCACTCCAGTCCATATAGGCCGAAATTTCGGCGCTGCCACGGCTGGTAGTGCTTCTTACCATTTGCAGATCAGGCACCTGTTTGATCGCGTTTTCCAAAGGTTTGGTAACGGTGATCATCATCTTGTTTACCGGCTGCAAGCCTTCGTCAGCTATGATCTTGATCTTGGGGAATGTTATTTCGGGAAATAAGGAAGTTTGCAGCTTGGTATAACAGAATATACCACCCATAATAATGAGTGCTAAAAGCAGCATCAGTGGCTTCCTGTAAAAAATGAAAAAGTTTTCTGCTTTATCTAAATTATTTTTATTCGTCGCCATTACTGTACTATTTTAACTTTAGCCGTATCCGCCAGTCCATAATTACCGGTTACCACTATCTTATCCTGGTTGGAGAATTTTGGCGAAAGTATTTCAACCCGGTCACCCGCTTCAATACCCTTTTTAACCGGAACCTTTATAGCTGTTGTGGGGTTAATGAGTTTCATTACCCAAAAATCTGTTTGGGTTTCATTTGATAAGATGGCAGATTTAGGTAACGATGCGGTATGGTTTTTAGCCGATTTAACAATACGGGCCTTGGCCACTAAATTTTCGGGTATTGGGTTATTGCCACTTACTTTAATAACGATGCTTTGTGTTTGTGCAGCGGTATCAACTGATGGCATGGATGAGGTGGCCTTACCTATCATTTTACTTCCATCGGGCAAAGTAAGCTGCACATCCTGGCCGTCCTTAACATACGCACGCAGTTCATAAGGCAGTTGCATTAAAAACACAAAGCTCGACCGGTCACTAATAACCGCTAACTGCTCGCCATCCTGCACATAATCGCCCAATTGATGGTTTAGCTGGGTAATGTAACCGTGTGTACTGGCTTTAATCCTATTTTCGCCCGAGAATTTAAAGGTGGTATCTAAAATATTTATACTGTTGCCAATACTTTGTGCTTCCTTAGTTTTAATGGTAAACAGTACCTGGCCTGTATTTACAAAATGCCCCAGTTGCGCATTTGCTTTTTGTATATAGCCAATGGCATTTGATTTTACATAACTTTTTTGCAAAAAGGCTGAAGATGCATTCAAATCAATATAATCAACCATTGAGCTGTCATTTACCGTGGTAACTGTAACCGGGGTTTCTGGTTTTGCAGTCGCATCTTCAGTAGCAGCGGCACTGTCGGCGCTACCTTTGCAGGAAAATAATAATAAAGCGATACCTATAATAAAATAGAAAGGTTTGATGTGCGATTTAGATATGATTGAGATATTCATAATTATTTGTTCCAGTAATTTAACTGATTAATGAGTAGTAGCCGGCTAATGGTAGTTTGAGTCAATAAATTTTTAACGGCCAGGTAATTATTAATCGCCAGTATCAGGTCGGCTATTTTTAAATCACCTGTTTGTAAAAGCTTGGTATCTACTTTAATCAGGCTTTCGGTATATTTTAACTGGTCATTTATTTGTTGAAGCAGATTTTCATTTTCAATAATCTGCTGGTTAAGCTGGGCTATTTGTTGCCGGTATTGAATGTTAAAAAACGATTTGTAATATTGTCTTGTATCTTCTTCAAGTGTAAGCATGCGGTACTGTAATTTGCGCTGCCCCCCGTCAAAAATAGGCACGGTGATCATAAAGCCAAAGCTGGTGCCAAAATTTTTATAGGCGGGATAGTTAAAATCAGTGTTATAGCCACCATCAGCAAAAATGTTTGCTTTTGGCCTGTAGCTGTAATCAAGCAGTTTGCGGTTATTAGTCAATCTTAAACTATCCAACTTGTACTTAGTAAAAAATATACTGCTAACCGGATCAATATTTTTTATAGACTTTTGAATACCCGGATCAGTTAAATCAATCATACTGGTATCTGCTACACCTGCCAAATAATTTAGTGTGGTATAATCATTTTTATATTGCAGCCTGGCCTGTAATACCAGTAATTGTTGTTGTTTTAAGGTTACTAAGAAAGTAAGGTAATCGCTTTGTTTATACACGTTGGTGCGTGTAAGCTGTTTAAGTAATTCTTCTTCTTTAGTTAACAGGCCAACAATTTCCTTGCTGAAATTTAATTGCTGTAAACTACCATAAGCAGTTATATATTGTGCAGTAATGGTTCTTTTCAGGTCCTGTTCAGATAGCTTTACGGTATTGGTAATAGAATCCCTCACCAATCCTATAGATGCAAATTGCGTGTTCAGGTATTGCTTGCCAACCAGTGTTTTATTTACGGCCAGCAACGCGTTAAATGTTTGCACATTTGTAATGGCACCTGAATAGCCAAAGCCATTTATCACGGGTGCAAATAATCCGCCGCTGTTACCATTAACCTGAGGTTTATAGCTGGCCCGTAGTCGTAAACTATCTAACTGGCTTAATGCCGATTGATTTTTAAGATCCTTTAATAATGGGCTGGTAGTTTTCGCAATTTCAAGGTAATGATCCAATGAATAGGTTTGCGCCAGGGATACAGAATATGTAAGTGTGCATAAAATAATGCCGAATAACCATTTCATCCAATTAGTCAATAGCTTTTTTTAATGCTAAATTATACTTTAATTCTGTATTAATTTGGAAGATAAATATTTTAGAAGATAAATATTTTAATGGCAGTATTTTTGATTTCGTAAGGTTTACTTGTCAATAATGCCAAATGCGTTTATACTTGTAAAAAATTATTGCTATGTGGTGGATATATGCATTATTATCAGCACTTTTTGCGGCTCTGACAGCCATATTTGCAAAAATTGGAATTAAGGGAGTTGATACTGACCTGGCTACGGCCATTCGTACGGTTATTATTTTGTTCTTGGCCTGGGCCATCGTGTTTTTTAAAGGTACTAATCACACCATAACCGATCTAACCAAAACCAACTGGACATTTCTTATCCTTTCCGGGTGTGCTACAGGTTTATCATGGATATGCTATTTTAAAGCACTGCAACTGGGGGAGGTATCGCAGGTTGCACCGGTAGATAAGTTGAGTGTAGCGCTGGCTATTGTATTGGCAGCAATTTTTTTGGGGGAAACCATTACTATAAAAACAGGAATAGCCGCCTTATTAATTATTAGCGGAACATTTGTTTTGATATTTTAAGCCGGATAACGCATTCTCCTCAATAATTATTCCTTCTAACTCTAATATCTAATTAAGAGTTTAACTAAGATAAAAATTGAGTAATGTAATTTTTACTTTCGAATTCAGATTTTATACAACATTACAATGCATTTTTGCGGCAAATTATTTATCTGTCGTATGAAGAATATCCTTACCCTGTTTTTTTTAATTACTCTATCCGCCCGGCTTAGTGCTCAAAGTGGTGCCCAAGGCACCCAAAGTGGTAAAATTACCGGTAAACTTACTGATGCTGCCACTAAGCAACCTGTAGAGTATGCAACCATTAGTCTTTTAAAACAGGGTACTACCACCCCCATAAATGGTATAATTTCTGATGCTAAAGGAAGTTTTGCTGTTGATCATATCCCTAACGGAGAATATACTTTAAATATAGATTTTATTGGCTACAAGCGTAATACGATAGAGCATATAATTATCAGTAATACCGTGCATACGGTTGCATTAGGCAGCATGGTGCTTTCGCCGGTACAAAATCAACTCAAAAGTGTTGAAGTTGTAGGCAAAACGCCCGTAGTTGAAAACAAACTTGATAAATTGGTTTATAACGCCGCTAATGATTTGACTTCGCAGGGTGGCGTAGCGCTGGATGTACTAAAAAAAGTGCCTATGGTAAGTGTTGATATTGATGGTAACGTTGAGTTGCAGGGCGATGCTAATATTCGTTTTTTAATTAATGGTAAACCATCCAGTATTTTTGGAGCAAGCCTGGCTGATGCTTTGCAATCTATACCCGCCAGCCAGATCAAAAGTATTGAAGTAATTACCAGTCCAGGTGCAAAATATGATATTAACGGGACCGGCGGTATTATTAACATTATTTTAAAGGACAGCAGAATACAGGGTGTTAACGGCAGTGTTAATCTTTCGGCAGGGACACGTTTGGAAAACGGCTCATTTAATTTTAATGTACGTAAAGGAAATTTTGGAGTAAACACTTTTTTTAGCGGCAATGACCAGTTAAGCAGTACTTCTATGAACACAACCGACCGGTTGTCTTATAACAATGCCAGGGATACTGCCACTCATTTATTGCAAAAAGGAACCAATCAATTTGTAAGAAGCGGGTACCAGTCAGGTATAAGCTTTAATTGGAGTATTACACCTAAAGATGAATTGACCGGTTCGTTTGGACTTAACCATTTTAGCAACCATAGCACCGGGGTAACTAACCAGGAGCAACAGCAGATGGTTAATTCAGGCAATGTATTTTCTGATATATTAAGTTTACGTAATTCAAACTCCCGTTCCAGTTCAAATGCTACAGATTGGAGCTTGAGCTATAAAAAAACCTTTAACAGGAAGGATCAGGAACTGGATATATTATACACATCAAGTTCGGGCCGGAATACCGGAAATGTTTTTCAGGAACAGGACTATTTAAATGGTGGTTATCCATCATCGGGTAGCATGAGCAATAACCCGGGAAAAGATAGACAAACGAATATATCCATTGATTATACCCAGCCTATTAGCGATAAATTTACTATTGAAACCGGTGCAAAAACAGTAATTGAAAACCTGAATAATACAATAAGTACAGACACCTTATTAAATAACGGAACTTACGTGCTTAACCCCAGACAAACCTATGGGTTTAACTATAACCGACAGGTTTTTGCTTATTATATATCAGCAAATTTTTCATTATTCAATGGTTTTATTGAAGGTAAAGCTGGTTTAAGGGACGAATACACCCACACCACAGCTGATTTTCCGGGAGCAAATATACCCGGCTATAATATTGTGGCGCCATCATTTGTACTCAACCATAAGCTGGATAAAACACAATCTCTTAAACTAAGCTATACTTATCGCATTGAACGTCCTAACTATGGCGATCTGAATCCTTTTTATAACATTAGCGACCCTCATAATATTAGTACAGGCAATCCTAACCTGCGGCCGGAAATAGGGCATAATTATGAACTGGGGTACAATAAATCATTTGATAATGGTGCCAATGTTTATATCGGCGCTACTTATCGCTATAATACAGATGATATACAATCCCTTACTACCTTTGCCACTGTATTAACAATTGATGGTGTTAATTATTCAAATGTTTTTTTAAACCAGCGTTTTAATATAGGAAAGCAATTATCCGAAGGGGTAAATTTATTTGGTTCATTACCTTTGGGTAAATTAAACTTGCGGGCCAATGTTCAATTAGGCGAACGAACCAACACAAGCCCCACATTAGGTTCTGTAACCGGTTTTTCCGCCCGTACTAATTTAAATACCACTTACCAGTTCGGTCATGATCTTACTGCGGAAGCTTTTGTTAATTATAACTCTTCACAAAAAAACTTACAGGGCATGCGCCCGGCTTTTTTTGCCTATAATTTTGCTGTACGGAAACAATTCCTGAATAAAAAGGCCAGTATCGGGTTAACAGCCTCCGATCCTTTTAACGAGTTTACAAACCAACGTTCAACTACTGTTGGAGCAAACTTTAACCAAACTTATTTGCGTCAGGTACCCTTTCGTACCTTCGGTATAAGTTTAAGCTATAAATTTGGTAAGCTTGAATTTAAAAAAGAAAAAGAAGATAATAACAACAATGATATACAAGCACCGCCTGACAATGGAAAATAAACAGGTGGTTGATGAAAGGCAGTTCATAAAAAAGATTAATTTATTAATTCAGGTATCAAAAAATTCTGCCATCCTAATTTTATAATTTATAATTGTAGCCGTAATTACGGCTACAATTTTGACGGAAAAATTGACATTTAACAGGTCACCCAGGCAACTGCGCATTGGCTGCGCAGTATTTTTTTTTATTTCGGGCTTTGGTTATGCCAGTTGGGCATCGCGCATCCCTAATATACAGCATCAGTTACATTTAAACGAGGCGCAATTGGGAGGCGTGCTGTTTGCCTTGCCTATTGGCCTTATGCTTACCCTGCCCATTACCGGGCGTTTGTTAAGTTCATACAGCAGCCGTTCCATATTACTTTTCGGCGCATTATTTTTAAATATTGTATTAACGTTTATAGGGCTCTCAGCTACAATATGGCAGTTGGTTGTTACTTTGTTTTGTTTTGGTTCGGCTCGTAACCTGTTAAATATTTCAATAAACGCCCAGGCGGTTGGAGTGCAGGCGTTGTATAAAAAATCAATTATGGCAACCTTCCATGGTATATGGAGCTTGGCTGGTTTTGCAGGCGCTGCTATAGGTTATATAATGGGATATTACAATGTTTCACCGGTTTATCATTTTTTATCGGTGAGCATATTAATGCTGTTGTTTTCTGCCTATTTTTTTCCTTTTACCTTATATGAAAAACCTATTCCACAGGTTCAGAAGAAACTTTTTTCATTGCCGGAAAAATCCCTTTTAAAATTCTCTTTTATATGCTTCTGCTCCCTGGCCTGCGAAAATACCATGTATGACTGGAGCGGCATTTATTTTGAAAAAGCAGTGCATGTAGATCATAAAACAGCCACTGCCGGTTTTGTGGTTTATATGATAGCTATGACATTAGGCAGATTGATGGGTGATAAGTTGATTAGCAGGTATGGCGTTAAAGTTTTATTAAAATTTAGTGGCATATTTATTTTTAGCGGCCTGCTGTTTGCCGCGTTGCTTCCGTACCAGGTTCCCGCAACAGTCGGTTTTATATTAGTTGGTTTGGGTGTTTCGTGTATTGTACCCATGGTATTTCAAATAGCCGGTAAATCAACCACTATGAGCAGCGGGTCGGCGTTGGCCTCTATTTCCACAATTGGTTATGTGGGTTTTTTAGTAGTGCCACCTTTTGTAGGTTTTGTGGCCCAGGCGGTAAGTTTACGCCTGTCATTTGGCATAATAGCTATGCTTGGCGCATTAATTATTGTATTAGTGTCTGATTTAAAGGATGAAAATTGAAATAAAATTTTGAGGCGGCAAAAAACAATACTATAACAGAATTGTTTAATTTATTATAGTTATTGTTTATTATGAAAGCCGCTGACAAACACTATAAAATAATAAATTGTAATACCGGGTATACCATTTATTATTGCACTTTGAGCTGCGATTTAAGCGCTGATAGCATTAAAGCAGAGCTTGAAAAAATAAAGATACAGGTTGCTGTAAAAAATAATATTTTATTTGATACGCTTTATTGGGATGAGATAAAGGAGGAGATAGAGGAAGAGGAACCAAATTAAACCGTTACCTGTTTTACATAGGCTCTTTAGATTTGCTACAGTTTTTTTTTATATGTTTAGCAACAAAACAGGTTGTTAAATGAAATATATTGCATTCACATTTTTCGGTTTTTTATTGCTAATAGCAGGTAGTAGCTTTACCAGTACCTATCCTAAAAAAAACCGCTTATATATAGCCGATTATGAAAATATATTAGGCACCTCATTTGAGATAAAGGTTGCTGCTTCATCAGCTAACCAGGCAAAAATTGCCGAAAACACAGCTATTAATGAGATAGAGCGGCTTAATAAAATATTGAGCGGCTATGATGCATCAAGCGAATTTAACCGCTGGCAGCATAATGAAAAAAAAGCTGCGAAAATATCACCCGAACTTTTTGAAATATTAAGTCTGTTTGATAAATGGCGCATAAAAAGTGGGGGCGCATTAGATGCTTCTGCCCAGGTAATTGGCCAGGTTTGGAAAGAAGCAGCAAAACATCATGAACAACCTTCTTCAGCGGAATTGGCAACGGCAGTAGCAACCGTAAAACAACCTCATTGGCAATTAAATAAAACTGACCAAACCGCATTGCATTTGGATAATGCACCGTTAATGTTGAATTCATTTGTAAAAAGTTATATAATGAATAAAGCCTGCGATGCAGCGCTTGCCTTAAATGGTATTACGGCTGTAGTAATGAATATTGGAGGCGATATTGTGGTGCGTGGTAACCATGCCGAGCAAATACAGGTGAGCAATCCAAAAGCTGACGCCGAAAATGATGCCCCTGTTGCAACGCTGCTGATCAATAATAAAGCAATAGCTACAAGTGGTAATTATCGCAGGGGAGAATTGGTAAATGGTAAGTGGCATTCTCATATTGTTGATCCGCGTAATGGTTTACCAGCTGATCAAATAATTAGTGCAACGGTAGTAAGTGATAATGCTACTGATGCCGGCGCTTTAGCTACAGCCTTTAATATATTAACTCCAGAAGAAAGCAAAACCCTGGCTGCTACTGTTCCCCACACTGAATTTATGCTAATAACCAGCGACGGTAAACATGTTGAAAGCAATGGCTGGAAAAAACTGGAGATACCGGCAACTAATCAGATAGTTTTTAAAACAAACAACGCTTTTCCTCCTGATAAAACCTGGGATCCTAATTATGAGCTGCTTATAAATCTGGAGTTGAGTCAAATAGAAGGCATGCGTGTGCACAGGCCCTATATTGCAGTGTGGGTGATTGATAAAGATAAAAAGCCCGTTCGTAACATTGCTCTTTGGTATCGCAAACCAAAATACCTTGACGAAATAAATTCATGGTATGACACGTACTATAGTAAATTTGAAACTGAAGACCGCAGCTTAATTTCAACCACAAGCGCAACAAGGCCGGCTGGAAAATATACCTTAAAATGGGATGGTAAAAATGATAAGGGCGAACTGGTTAAACGCGGTTCATATACCATTATGATAGAGGCTGCGCGCGAACATGGTACTCATCAACTCATTAAGCAGGAAATGGATTTTACCAATACCCCTAAACCTATTACCCTGCCAGGCAATGTAGAAATAGCATCTGCATCGCTTAATTATATAAAAAAAGTTAATTAATGAGGAAGACGACCGTAGGACCCAAAGCCTATTTAAGTAAGAATAAAGCCGAAAAAACTCCAAAACCGGCATGGAAAAAAAACACCATAGCCTTTTCCAGATGGCTGCATATTTATATTTCCATGATTAGTTTTGTTATTATCTTGTTTTTTGCAATTACCGGACTAACGTTAAACCATGCCGAATGGTTTGATGGCAAAGAACAGATAAAAAAATATAACGGAAAAGTTCAGCTAAAATGGGTTAAAGTAAAAGATACAGCAGCTATAGCCAAATTCGAGATTGTACAATTGCTAAAACATGATCATCATATTAAAGGTGAGATAAGTGATTTTATTATTGATGATAATCAATGTACCCTTTCATTTAAAGGGCCGGGTTATAGTGCAGATGTATTTATTAATCGCGACAATGGTGAATATAAACTTACTGAAACCAGCCAGGGATTGGTAGCCGTAATGAATGATCTGCACAAAGGAAGGGATACCGGGAAAAAGTGGTCGTTTTTAATTGACCTGGTTGCTATTTTTATGAGCCTGTTATCGCTTACAGGTATTATGATGATGGCCTTTATGAAAAAGAAACGTTTTAATGGATTTATTTTAGTGATAGTTGGCGCAGCAATCTGCTACCTTGTTTATTACTTTCTGGTACCCTAATTAAAACACTTTAATAAAGTATTAAGATCTGTTAAAATCGCCTGCCCACTATCACTTTAAAAATTTCTTTATCTGTACTGGTGGTAAGTCCGTATCCGTACCCTGCATTAAATTCCCAATTAGGGTTAAAGTTTAAGTCAGTTGCTATAAATAATTGTTGCTGTTGTTCCTGATAAGGGCTATAATGGAAAAACGGACCGGTGCTTCCATAGTATTCCAGGCCCAAAGCTACCACTTTGCTAACGTCATAACTACCCTTTACATTCGGTGAAAAAATCATTCCCCTGTGTTCATCGGGGCCTTTAAAACTTTGAGCTAAGGTTGGATTAACAGAAATATATAATTTGTTCCATTTTTTGTCAATAATCGGCCTGATCTCTAAAGTGGAGGTATTGGGAGAAAACGCCGCCCTTTGAAAGCCAAATTCTGCAGACAAGCTTAAACCTACCGGCCAATGCCAGTCTGTTGGCACCGCTACCCGCGGACGTATGTGTGAACCTACATATGCCGTACGACCATCATTACCTATGGCGTTAAAAAAATAAAAACCGGTTTCAAACCATGGATTCCAGCCGTGGGTTATCTCTATAGTTTCGTGCCACACATGGTTGGTGGGAAACATACCATCAACAGTTGTTTTACTGCCATTAAGCGTATAGTTGCTATGCAGTTCAACCATGGTATGGCCTGTTTCAACTGTTTCTGATCCGTATACCTGTATTTCGTAGTTATCCTGTGCTTTAAGTTGCAGGGATAAAATGACAAGGAGGGAGATTAAGCGTAAATTTTTAAACATAATACATTAAATTGTGTTAAGGAAAGTGTTATAACAGGGAGCACAATAAAATTAATTTTTATTGTAAATCTCTATTATTCAGCACCTAAAAATATAAATATAATATGGATGTAAAATGAAGATAGGCCTTTGCTACAGTACTTTTACAAACGCTACAGTATTTCTACAAAATGTACTGCTATTTTTAATACAATTGACAAGCGTTTAATTAATGAACAAAAACGAAACACAAAGGTCATTTGTCATCCAAAAAGTACAGCCAGCCTTACTTGGTTTAATGGATGGTTCCGTATCAACATTAGCTCCTATATTTGCAACAGCGGGTTTAACAGGAATGCCGATAAAAGCTTTTTTTGTTGGCCTGGCAGCTTCATTGGGCGCGGGTATTAGTATGGGGCTTGCCGAAGCATTATCTGATGATGGTACGGTAACCGGCCGCGGAAGCCCTGTAATAAGAGGGACAATCACAGCTTTTGCTACCTCATTAGGAGGAATGCTGCACACTTTGCCCTTTTTAATAAAGGATTTGCATAGTGCATTACATTTGGCTTACCTGGTTGTTGTTATTGAGCTTTTAGGTATTGCAGTTATTCGATACCGGTTCATGAAAACACCCCTGTGGTCAACTGCCTTACAAGTTATTGTAGGTGGCGGAATTGTATTTATATTAGGCATTTTTTTAGGCAATACCGGAGCATAACTTAAATTATATGACAATTATAGAACCAACAAAAAGGAGTGTGCAAAATCCTGAACGCACAAAAACGTATTCTGCAACCTTACGTTTCTGGCACTGGGCCAATATGATCATTATTGCAGGCTCATTACTTACTGTGCTGCTAAACTCAACAGTGCTGGATGACAGGAGTGATGCTGCATTTTTAAAAACCGAACTGCAAAAGTCAGGGGCTGCAGTTACCAATGACCAGACACAAACAGTCGCTCATGCTTTAAGTGATAAAGTATGGGGCATTCATATTTATTTTGGCTATGGGTTAACTGCTTTATTGTTATTTAGATTGATCCTTGAATTTTTTCAATTAGCCGATCAGAAGTTCATTCGCATCCTGAAAATGGCCTACAATAAACTTCAGCAAACCAAAAAAGAACGGGAAACGGCCAGGCATGATTTTTTTGTTAAACTCATCTACTCGGCGTTTTACTTCCTATTGCTCCTAATGGTATTAACCGGATTATTTCTGGCATTTGAAGATTTTTTCGCGCCGTACAAATCCATTCGGCCTTCTGTTCGGAGTTTTCATGGCTTCTGCATGTATCTCGTGCTGGCGTTTATCACCGTGCATTTATTAGGTGTGTTTTTAGCGGAGCGGAAGGATAGCAAAGGCATTGTTTCGGATATGATTAACGGGGGAGGAGATAAAGATTAAGTAACCTATAAAAGCAGGGTAAATTATACCAAAAAGCCGTTAACGTAATAGTTAACGGCTTTTTGGTAATTAATAGAAGTTCAAACTTCTGTCAATATTTTTTATTTTCCTTCACTCACTTCCTTCAGCATTTCTTTTACGGCAGCTTCCAGTTGCTGGTCTTCACCGGTTAAAACTTTATTATATTCGTTTAGTACCTTAATATCCGGTTCCAGCTGGTGATTTTCGGTGGCATGGGTTTCGCCAATT
The DNA here is from genome assembly GCA_028287805.1 of Mucilaginibacter sp. GTDB lineage: Bacteria > Bacteroidota > Bacteroidia > Sphingobacteriales > Sphingobacteriaceae > Mucilaginibacter. Next base: position 3,187 of record JAQBOY010000376.1, on the reverse strand, counting down.
CCCCATGATGATATCATCGGAATACCAAACACGATAGTTTTATCGATCTGGGTTTCCCACCAAACCGCGGTTCCGGTACCCGCTACCGGCATACCGATCAGTTTGCCAATATTTAACTCCTTATAGGCATAAGGGAACATAAATGCATCTGAGTAATTGCCTTCGCTCATTAAAACGCAACTCGGCTTATCCCATTTGCTTAATGATTCGCCGCCCTGGGTTTTATGGCCCTGCGGACGCAGCTGAAAATAAATTTTGCCGCCTAAAAAAGTAACAAGCTCATCATGCAGCCATCCACCGCCGTTAAAACGGGTGTCAACAATCAACGCTTTTTTCTCGTAATTGCGTCCAAGCACTTTGTCAAAAGTTACCCGGAAGCTGGGGTCATTCATACTTTGTACATGTACATAACCTAATTGCCCATGTGAAAGGCTGTCAACCAGGTGCTCCATTTTGCGTGTCCAGCGGTTATACATTAATACACTGGTTTCAAAACGTGGTTTTACAGGTTTTACACTTTCCTGGTATTTTTCTCCGCTTTTAGGGTCATGAAAGCTGATGAGCGTATACTGATCGGCCTTATGATTAAGCGGTTGCGCCCAATCCAGATCGCCTGTAATATCGGTGTCATTAATTTTATCGATCACCATTCCTTTTTTTAGGTGAGTTTTTGAAACATCAAAAGGACCGCCAGTAATAATTTCTTTTACTATTAGCCCATTACCGCTTTTGGTTTCATCATACAACAAGCCTAATGCAGCAGTTTCATCAGCATTTGGGAATACCGGCGAATACCTGCCGCCTGTATGTGATCCGTTCAGTTCGCCTAATAATTCGCTTAACAACACCTGGAAATCATAGTTGTTATTGATATGTGGTAAAAACTGCGCATAGCGATTTTCGTAATATTTCCAGTCAACGCCCTGCAAATTTGGATCAAAGAATTTTTTAGGGACCTGTTTACAGGCATGCTCGAAAATATAGGCCCGCTCGCCCGCGGCGTCCAGATCCATATTGGTATTGACATGTACAGGGGATATCTTCCCATCCTCTACATTTACCTTCAGTATGTTCCCGCCTGCCAGTACAAATAATGTTTTGCCATCATTGCTTAAATCAAGCGAGCCGTTGGCTGCATCCAGTTTTGCCAGTACTTTGGTTTCATGGGTACGGGGCATCGTTACCCATAAATCATAGTCCTTTTCATATTTGGCCAGATAAAAAAGCTTTTCACCATCTTTTGACAGTTTTACATCAGCCAGGTTTGCCGCACTTATGGTTAACCTTTTGGTACGGTAATCTACGTTTTTAAGGTTAGGTACAAACTCCTCAACTCCTTTTCCATTTACTTTTTTGCTTTCAACTTGTTTGGCCAGCTCTATTGAATCCAGTTTCCAGGTTTCCTTGCTAATGGTCAGGTCCTCTTTGCTTAATTGATATCTGTCATACGTGGCCTGGTCAAAAAACATGGCGTATACGTCCATTTGTGCACCGCGTGCTAAATTTTTCATGCCTTCCCGGTCGTTCAACCAGTACATCATATGGCCATTCATTCCCCATTGCGGCCTGCGGTCATTAAAGCCGCTTTGGGTAAGATTAGTCCTTTCCCCCGTCCCATCGGCTTTTATCATCACTACCTCACTGCGCGAGTATGCGCCTTCGCTTGATTGTGCCAGCAGGTAACGGCTATCCGGCGACCAGGTAAAATACTGATCACCATCCTGGTAAGAGTAGCTTATACCTTCCGGAATAATTGTAGTGATTTTCTTTGTAACTATATCATATACTTTAAGAATGTTGCGTTCTTCCAGGTAGGCTATCTTTTTGCCATCGGGCGAGTATTCACCTTCAAACTCATCTTTATCACTCGCAATAACCGGCTGTGTATTTAAGATGGTAGCAGCATAGAAATAAGGCTCACTATGGTTGGCGATACTTACCTGATAGATATCCCATGACTTTTTATTTTCAACAGAATAAAGCAGGTTGCGGCCATCAGGGCTAAACTTTACCATGCGTTCCTGATATGGTGTATTGGTGATCTGCTTTGTAATGGTGCCATCTGCCGAAGCAACATATATATTACCGCGGTTAACAAACGCTACCTCTTTACCATTGGGCGATACGGCAATTTCGGTAGCTTCGCCCTTAACCGGCATGTTTTGAAGCTGGTCGCTATTAAAATCGGCGCTTAAGGAGATGTTGATTTTTTGAGGCTGGCTACCTTCTGTTAGGGTGTAAATATCACCGGCCTGGGTAAAAACAAATAAACCATTATCAGCACGTGAAAGATTACGTACAGGATCTTTTTCAAAGCTGGTTACTTGTTTGATGCCTGCAATATTTGAGGTTGAAGCATGGTAAAGGTTTTGATTGCCATTTCGCTCACTCAAATAATAAAAGCTGTCTCCATTACCCCAAACAGGTTCGCGATCCTCACCTGCATAAGTAGAAACTTTGGTATAAGTATTAGTTTTTAAATTACAAGTCCAAATATCGCGTGTTATTGCCGAAGTATGGTGCTTGCGCCATGGGTCTTCATACCCTTTTCTATCCTGAAAAATGATCTGATCACCCGCTTTGTTAAAATGTGCATATTCCATACCCGCATTGTTGGCCATTATGCTTCGGCCGCCTTTGGCTGGTACTTTAAACAATTTCATAAATACACCATCGTTCGGAAACCTTACTGATACATCCGCATCATGACGATCAGAACCAAAATAAACCGTTTGGTTATCGGCAGAAAATTCATAAGGAATATCCTTTGTTGAGTTATAGGTTAGCCGGGTGGCTGCACCACCATCCGCAGGCATAATATAAACGTCAAAATTGCCATATCGATCAGATGCGAATGCAATTGATTTTCCATCATGGCTCCAGATAGGGTAGCCGTTATAAGCATTATTAATAGTTAGGGCAACGGCTGTTCCGCCGGTAGCGGCAACTTTAAACAGGTTACCTTTATATTCAAAGGCTATCCATTTTGCGTCAGGCGATACAGCCGGTTGCTGCATCCAGAGCAGATGTGACTGCGCATAGGATGATGTAAGATAAATTGTAAAAAAAGTAATAAAGCTTAGTAATTTTTTCATATAAAACAGTTTGTGAGCCAAAGGAGCCGTAAATTAGGCAAAATTGGTATGGTTTTTTATGTTGAAATAAAAAAAACGGCTCTGTTGGTTTT
>JAQBOY010000401.1 GCA_028287805.1 Mucilaginibacter sp. | reverse complement strand
AAACAACTTCTAAAAAGGGGTTTGATACTTTATGGCATTCCTTTAAATGTACATTAGATATTATAATTCATAATACGGCCGATATTGTACATATACAAAATGGTGGTAACAGCATTTGGGCATTGCCACTCCGTATGTTTGGAAAAAAAGTATTTATCAGTCAGGATGGTGTAGATTGGAAAAGGGATAAATGGCCCTGGTATGGTAAAATGTATTTAAGATTATCTGCATTTTTGACTGCTCATTTGCCAAATGAAGTCATATTTGATAATGTTATTGCAAAAAAGCTTTTCGAAGATAAGTTTGGTAAAAAATATAAGTTTATTCCTTTTGGCAGTGAGGTTGAAGTTTCGGAAGTTGATACAACTGTTCTGGAGCAAAATAATCTTAAAAAGGGGGAGTATTATTTATTTGTAGGCCGGTTTATACCTGATAAGGGGTTACATTATTTAATACCAGCCTTTAAAAATTCAAAGTCTGATAAAAAACTGGTATTGATTGGCGGCTCGCCCAATCCTTCGCCTTATGAACAGAAACTGCAGGATATGGCTGACAGCAGCATATTGTTTCCGGGGTACATATATGGGAATGACGTAAATACATTGATTGCTAATGCTTACTGTTATATTCAGCCTTCGGATGTTGAGGGTCTTTCGCCAATTGTATTAACAGTGATGGGTTTAAATGTACCTATGATTGTTAGCGATATTGAAGAGAATGAATATGCTGTTTTAGATACAACACGGAAGTTTAAAAAGGGAAATATCGATTCATTGACAGAAGAGATTAATTTTTGTGAAGAACATTACCTGGAAATGTTAGCGCTTGCTAAAAGAGCTCAGGAGCGTGCATTAAGCGTATTTAATTGGGATAAGGTGGCCGATGAGCATGTGGAAGTATTTTTACAAGGTTAAACCGCTTTTCTAAAAACTTCAACTAATGCAGTTGCTGTTTTATGCCAGGAAAACTCTTTTAAACGTTCTTGTCCTTTTTTGATCATTTCTTGTTGCAATTCAATATTATCTAACACTGTTTTTATTTTTAAAACCATATCTGCGGTGTCAAATGGGTTAAACTTTAAAACCGCGTTACCACCAACCTCCGGAAGGCTTGTATTATCGGCAACTAATACAGGTAGATTATGTTTAAAAGCCTCCAATATGGGTATGCCAAATCCTTCATTTACTGAGGGAAAAACATACATTAAGGCATTTTGGTAAAGACAGGTCAACTCATTATCAGGTAAATATCCGGTTAATACTACTTTATCCTGAAGCCGTTCATTATCGATGGTATTAATGATGGATTGATAATCATTATCAAATTTATTAGATGGGGCGGGGCCTGCTAATACTAATTTTAGTTCAGGGTACCCCAATTTTTTTATTTCGCCAAAAGCCTGGATTAATGCAGGTATATTTTTCCGTTTAAACATAGAACCTACATGTAAAACATAATTAGCCGGTGTTAATGAAAACGACTTCAAAATTTGATCTGCGCTATCAATAGTTGTAATATCATTTAAGGTTTTTGGACCCTCAGGAACAACTATTAATTTATTAGCGGGAATATGCGTAAAATGAATAAGTTGTTTTTTTGCATAGGCAGTTGGTGTTATCACAAAAGGTGATCTTTTTGCTGCCGGTATGGCTGTTTTTTTATAAAGCCAAAGCCATAATTTACCATAATGTTCAGGGGTTTCAAAGAAAAAAGCATCGTGAAAAACAGGTATTGTTTTATATCCCCAATGCATTAAGGGAACAAAATTATCAGTGCAAAATACAATATCGCAGTTTTTAGAAAATGCTTTACAGGGCAGTAACAACTGTTTCCAAAGTTGGTACCTAAAATGTTCGAACCATTTAAATATTTTCTTATTCCCGGTATAAATAGGCAGACGGGTGTCTAAAAAATGAAAATGAAGCCCAGCATTATTCAATTTTTTGAACTCTTTGCAAAGTTCTTCCAAATAAGTTTTGGTACCTGTTTTAGCTACTTTTAGGTCACGCACATCTACACCTATAGTTAATGGTTTTGGCATGGCTTAAATTCCTTCGCGACTTTTAATCATTTTTGCCGGTACACCGGCAATTATAGAATTTGCAGGCATAGATTTAGTAACCACACTGCCTGCCGCAATTACACACCCATCACCAATATTTACACCCGCTAAAATAATAGTACCCGCTCCGATCCAGCAATTGTTTCCAATGGTAACTGCTTCTTTGGTAACTCCCTGTTCTTTTATAGTTAAGGATAAGTCTGAAAAATTATGATTTTCTGAGAATATCTGTACGTTAGGGCCCATAATTACATCGCTACCAATAGTAATGCCTCCCTGCCCGGCTAAATAAGCCCGTGCGCTGATACCTGTTCTGTTACCAATAGTAATACCGATGCCTTTTTGGGCAATAACACCAGTGCAAAATAATATCGAATCTCTGGCAATGGAAACATGATCACCCAAGTTAATACCAGTTGTTGACAATGCATTGATGCTTACATTGTCTTCTAATATTAAATTTTTTCCTGCAGTTAACTGGTAGCCATGCCGCACTTTTACGCGGCTGCCTATGAATAACAATCCTGATGACTTTTTTAAAAAAGGTTTTAAAAATAAGCCTCTCATGATCTGTACTGATCTGTATTTGCTTACTCTAAACAAATCTCTGGTTGAATAGGCGCTATCCCATTTATAACCCGGATCGTTTTTTAATTTTTTGATTATTTTTTCAATTATCATACAGGAAGCGTTTGAGGCGTTTTAGGTTGCATAATAATACTGATCAATAAACCCGACAAAAACCAATTCATGTAAGATATATAAGATGATGATTCTACTTCTGATGTAAATAAAGGTATTAAAAATCCAATTTTCATTAGTAAAACAGTTATACAAACCTTCCTTTCCTTTCCTTTTAATACCGGCAGCCACTTTAAGCTTGTTCTTATAAACATAATATATACCCATAGGTATAAGCATATCGCTATTATACCTACCTGTACGCCAATAATAATAAATTGATTTTCTCCTCCCACGTTTTCACCAAGCGTACCTGCAACCCTTCCCGACGATCCCAATCCAAGTCCCAAAGGGTTATTAATCATTGCCACAATTCCCTCTACCCATTGCTCAATATGTCCTATACTGGATGTATTACTGAAATCGACGGTGTGCATAATAACTTCAATAATACCGGAGTGATTTTTATCAAACTGGGAAAATAAATAAGCGAGATAAATTACAACCATTGCAAAGGCAATGTGTATAGTATTGGTAATGGCTTTTCTTTTAGTAATTAGTGCATATACGTATATAATAATAAAATAACTTGCTAAAGGGGCACGAGATAAAGCAAACAGAATAGACAGGAATGAGGCGCCCAATGCCATCAAACCAATGCCGTTAATGTTGAATTTATTATCATCACTGGTATATAAACCTGCAATTACAGACAAGGCTAGGAGGGTAGCTGCGGCATGTTCAAGCGGATTAGAAAAAAAGCTGGCAAAGCGCCGGTAGCCACCCTCTGATTCAAAGGTTGTACTTAGACCAAACGAACCACTGGGTTCAAAGTTGAAAAAGTAATAACTATAATCAGCATACCCTGTAAGGGTTTGTAATTGTCTCCCCATTAATACTTCTACAATAAGAACTGCCCCGGCAGCTATAGTTAACAAAATAATGTAGTTAAAATACTTATTAACGTAAACAGTTTTAGGATCAAAGAAGCGCCCGGTAAAATAAACTACAATATAAAAGGAGGTACTTTTTAAAGCAATTAAACGGTTTACAAAGCTTAGCTCGCCAATGGGTAAAATGGCATAGATTATAGTATAAAGTAAAAAGGCAAAAATAATATAGTCTATTAAGTGAAACCGGGGGCGATATCTTAAAGTTACTATATTTAAAACAAGTACACTTAATATAAGTATTTCCTTAAAAAACTGGAAGATAGGTATGAGATCCTTCATTCCTAATATAAAGGCAACTGACATTGCCGTTGTATATATAGATAAGCCAAAGATTAGAAATATAAGTACACCTGCACGGTTTCCCTTTAAAACCTCCCTGAATGTGACAAAATAGGAAATAATATAAATAAGCAGGAAGATAAACATCGTATAGGGACTATTAAGTTTTTTTAGGCCAAATTAGTTTTTTTGATGTGAAAAATCCATCTTTCACCCCTTTAATTAAATAAGCGGCCTTTTGATTCCTGCCACGTAGCTTGAAATATATCAGCAATGCCGCATAGTATATGACACTACTGATTAAATAGATAGGATAATATAAGGTGTTGCCATATCTTCTTAAAAACCATAATCGGTTCCTGCTTATATAATAATGAATAACAGGGCTTAGCGCACCTTCCTTTTTTGGTGCTTCTACTTTAGCAGATATGCCTGCTTCATGATACATTTTGGATGACGGTAAATAATGTAATTCATAACCCAGTTCACTAAACCTATATGATAGCTCAACATCCTCATAATATAAAAAGAATTGTCTGTTAAATAGTCCGCTCTCTTTTAAAGCAGAATTTCTGATAAACATACAACACCCTGTTAACCATTTTGCAGTTTCAAAGGTATTTGAGTTGTTATAAGCGGATGGCTTTTTGTTAGAATAAGTTAAGCCCAATATTTTGTTAAAGTCGCCCTTACCATTCCAAATTTTAGTTTTATCATGCATCCAATATATAGCAGGCTGCACCGCCGCAGCTTTGGGGTGATCATTTAAATGCTGACTAAGCTGGGAAACAATGTCTTCATCAACCAGCGTATCTGTGTTCATAACCAATGAATAAGTATAGCCTTTTTCTATACTGTAAATTAAGCCCCTGTTATTTCCCTCGGCAAATCCCAAATTTTCATTATTTTCAATGTATATAACATCAGGGAACTGACTGCGCAATATAGATAATGATTTATCTGTTGAACCATTATCTGCAACAATAATGTCAAATACCTGTTCATCACAATATTGCTTCAATGAGTATATACAGTTTGCTGTATGTATCGGTGTATTCCAATTAAGCAAAATCAATGCAACCTGTTTAGGCATTTTGTATAGAAGATTTTTTTAATATGTATCCATGCAATATTACGGTGCATATTTCTAAAATAAGTACAAACGAACAAAAAAAGCAAACCAGGCGCATACGAAATACATGGTTTATTTATTTTTTTATTAATTACATTTGCTTGATTGAATAAAATATAACCATGAATTATCTTAATCCGTTAATAAAAGATCTTAAACAGTTTGGCAAGGATAAAAGAGAAGAATATCTTAATACCGCTCCATTTCCTAATATTGTAATTGATGATTTTTTTAATGAAGATATATTAAATAAGGTAGCCAATGATTTCCCCGATCTTGCAAAAAAGAAAGATATCATTGTTTATGATAACCTTAATGAAAAGAAACTGGCAGCAAAGGGCGAGGCAAATTTTAGCGAAACAACCAAATTGTTGGTCCATTATCTTAATTCTGAACCTTTTCTTGAATTTTTGCAGGAAATGACAGGTATAAAAGAAATGCTGATGCCTGATCCTTATTTTAATGGTGGCGGCTACCATGAAATTAAACCGGGTGGCTTATTAAAGGTGCATGCCGATTTTAATAAACATGAACATACTATGTTGGACCGCAGGTTAAATCTTTTAGTTTATTTGAATAAAGATTGGGAAGAGAGTTATGGAGGGCATTTTGAGTTATGGGATAAGGATATGCAAAGTGCTAAGAGAAAAGTACTGCCTGTATTTAACCGGATAGCTATTTTTTCTACAACAGATTTTTCTTACCACGGGCATCCTGATCCGTTAACCTGCCCCCCTGATCGTAGCAGGAAATCCCTGGCTTTATATTACTATTCCAATGGGCGTCCGAAAAGTGAAGTAAATTCAAGGCCGCATGCTACAATTTTTAAAGGCCGAGCAGGTATAAAGGGTGATACTATTGAAGAACCTGTTACTTTTAAAGATATTGTACATGATGTAGTTCCGCCTATTTTGTTGCGGACTGTAAAAAAGATAATAAGATAAATTTTAATGGTATTGTCAGGTAGCAATACCTAATAACAAGTGTTTGTATTTAGCACATTATGCTTATGCTGTTTTAATCATCCAAAATGCTCCTGGTTCACAATCTTTTCTTTTACTAAATATTGGAAATTTAGCTGCACACTCTTTATTATAGTTGTGTGAAAGATAATTTAATGCACCTATAATTTTAAATTTTTCGTTAAAAGTTAAGAAAGCCTCTAATAAATATTGTTCATTCCATAATCTATGTTCATATATCCAATCAGTTGGATAGTCTTTTGGCATATGGATGTCATGTATTTGAACAATTACCCCCGGTTTTAGAATAGGCAAAATTTCTAAGTATTCAAAAAGAACATCCCCTTGTGGTTTGATAATATGAGTAGAGTCTATAAATAATATATCATTAGCCTCAAGTTTTTGAAAAAATGACTTATCAATAGTTTCTACCCTTTTTCTTATTACTTCTACACCCTGTTTCTCAAGCCACGGTTGTTCATACGGCTCAATGCACCTATGTTTACATTGGTAATTGCGGTTCTCAATTTTATTTTCTGATATAGCATTTTGTGCCATTAAGGTAGAATATCCGCTTCCTATCTCAATTATCTGTTTAGGTTTAAAATGTCTTACAATGCTATATAAATATTCAGCATCACCGGCTTCATAGAAACCATTGTTATAATAGAATTGAACCGTTTTACTTTTTTCGAGCGGAAATTTAATAAGCTCGTCATTATAATGAAAATTAGACAGTAAGTCTAATTGTTCGGTGATATTGAAATTAATTCCTGGTAATTCTCTGTCGTTTCTTAATGATTTTAATAGATGTTTTTTAGGATTTATAAGTGGTTCATAATAATGGTCAATGATAGGTAAAACGCCAATTTGCATAAAAATCTTTTCCTCCAGATATCCAATTTTAACTTTTCTAACATATTTTAACCATAACGCTGAGAGAAAAGTAAATGGGAAGCCTAAACGTATTATAACTTTTAATATAAGTTTAAGAGATTTCTTTATCATAATTTAAGTGGCACATTTAAATTTGGCGAAGTTAGTTTATTTTAATTAAATCAATAAGGACCTAATTTGGCAGCTCTACTGAATTTGAAGAATTAAAAAAAGCGGATAACTGATTATCCGCTTTTCATTCATATGGATGAATAATAAAACTTACAAATTCATTCCGCCTGACACCTCAATGCGCTGTGCATTGATCCATTTAGCATCTTCTGTACAAAGAAAGGCAACAACGCCTCCAATATCATCAGCATGACCAACCCGGCCTAAAGCTGTTACACCTGCAACGTATTCATTTACATGTGGATTATCTCTTACGGTACCGCCGCCAAAGTCCGTTTCAATGGCTCCGGGTGCTACCACATTTACGGCAATTCCACGTGCACCCAATTCCTTAGCCATATATTTGGTTAATGTTTCTATAGCACCTTTCATAGAAGCATAAGCAGACATGCCAGGCATTG
>JAQBOY010000319.1 GCA_028287805.1 Mucilaginibacter sp. | reverse complement strand
TTAGCGTTGTAAAAAACGCGATTATATTTACAAGGGTTGTAACTTATTATAAACGCTCATCGTAAACTACTAATTAATTCCTACCTGTTGATTGACTATAATATTAACTAATGAATAAACTGTGGCTGGCTTATGAGCGTTTTATTGAAAGCAGCACTGGTATTGGCCTGCTTAATAGAGAAAACGATGTTAGTTTCTGGAAAGACAGGTTGTTTATCAATTTTTGCAAATACTTCCTGCCTGCAAGCCTTATCGCTTTATTACCGGGGGTTTACTTTTCATTAAAACAAGGACGTGAAACCATTGCCATAGTAGATAGCTTCTGTTTCCTGCTCCTTCCCTTTATCTTTACCTCCAGCAAGTTATCCATAAACCTCAAAAAGATTTCAGTCATTGCAGTCCTTTATTCGCTCGCCATTTTTCTGGTTGCAACTTTAGGATACATGGGACCGGGCATACTTTACTTCTTTGCCATCACCATCCTCACCATACTTATCTTACCCATCTCTTATGCTTATTGGTCCATAGCAGTTAATGCGGCCATCATTGCAGCATTTACCTTCATTATCCATTTTAAGCTTCTTCATTCTCCGCTTATTGATCAGTTTACGGTTGGCGTATGGCTTACTGTTAATGCTAATCTTATCTTTTTGAATATTGTTTGTGTTTTACTGATTCACCATATTTTTAACAGTTTACAATCCACTATCAATTCCAAGGACCAATTGCAAAGAAATTATAAAAACATCTTTGATTTGAGTCCAATACCTATGTTTCTTTTTGATACAGCATCGTTGCAGTTCTTGAATGTCAATAAGGCTGCCATTCAACATTATGGTTATGGCAGGGAAGAGTTTTTAAATATTACTATAAAAGATCTCCACCCGCTGGAAAAGCGGAATGAAGTTGAGCAACAAATCAGACAAGATATAAGAAACGGACACTTTTACAGTGAAGTTACAAACCATGTTAAAAACAATGGAGAGTTGATTGATGTAAAGATAGAAAGCGATACAATAGATTACAATGGAGTAGCTGCAAGGTTGGTTTTGGCTACCGATGTGACCGGACAGGTTAAAAGCCAGCAGGCTATATTAAGGACAAATCAAAGACTTAAGACAGCACAACAAATTGGTAAAATTGGCTATTGGTCCTATGAATGTAGGACGAAAGCTCTCTTTTTGTCGGATGAAGTTTATGCAATGTTTGGCATAAAGCAAGAGGAGATTGAACTGTCTGTTCCCTCTTTTGAATCGCTGATTCACCCCGATGACTGGCAGCAAGTTATTGATGCTTTAACCCCCTCCTTTATTGGACAAAGCCACAGCGAAATAGAGTACCGGGTGATTCGTCCACAGCTGCTGACTAATTATATGTATCAAATTGCCACCTATGTTTATGATGAAGAGCAGCGATTAGTTAAAATTGAAGGTATCACTCAGGATATAACAGAAAGTAAGCAATCTCAAATCAAGATAAAAGAATCAGAATTTAACCTGCGTGCCATATTTGAAAGTGCGGTAGAAGGATTTTTGCTTTTAGATGCTAACAGTGTGGTTAAGACATTCAACTCTAAGGCTGAAAAATTTATAGCATTAACAATGGGTGGCCTGCAATGTGAAACCGGCAGAAGCATTTTGGATTTTATGGACGCTTCCCGAAAAGAGCAATTTAGCTATCGTTTTAATGAAGTGTTAAAAGGAAAAATAGTTGAGTATGATAATAACTATCAAACAGAAGATGGATTACCTTACTGGATACGGTTCATTCTTACCCCGGTTTATGAGGGCAATAAGGTTGTTGGAGCATGTATGGCAGGAAGAGATGTAACGCTGCACAAAAATTACATGCAAACCATCGAAGAGCAGAATAAAGCATTCTACGAAATATCGTGGAGGCAGTCGCATATGGTAAGGGCACCTTTGTCCCGGATAATGGCATTAACCACGTTACTTCAAGATACCCCGTTCGATGAGGAAACAATGGAATTGCTTCAATATTTACAATTATCATCCCATGAACTGGATGATATTATTAAAAAGATAACTGAGCTGACCACCCAAACTGCTGATGTGTTTAAAATGGAAGATAAGCCCTAAGCTACCCAATTATCAAAATAGTTATCAGCATGAGTTGTTTTGTTATAAAATTCACCGCACCACTTTCTCTAACCCGTCTGTTTAGGCAAATACTACAGTTAAAACAAATAGTGATAAAGTAAATATCCATCCTCGTTTCATAGTCTAAAATATAATATTCCGGATGGTACGGTGATAACACCGACCATAGGCTGAATTCATTAATCTTTAATAGCACTAGACTTCCATTCTGAACGCCTTCTCTTAAGTATTGTCTTTCTTGAACCACTTTAGCATATTTACCCGAATACCTAAATATGCATTAATCGTTGGATTGTAAGAAGGGAATAAATCACGGATTTCCCCACCGATTGTAATGTTTAAACCGGAAAACTGCTCAGTTACCCTAAATCTGAAAAGGTAAAAAGCCTTGGTGACGTTGTAATTCGTTCTTAACAATGATCTCCGATCCGCACTAGGCATAAACCTGGAGTAATTGTAAACCGCTATGCCTAAGTTAGGGTCAAAATAGAGTTTGAATTTATCTTTGGAATTCAAAAACATCGGCAGGCCGAAACTAAAATAGCCGCTGGTATGGGTGTCAAGGACTTTTTGAAGAAGAAAGCCTTTTCCAGACTGGAATACAGGCGAATTTCCAAGTGGCCTGTTAGTCGTATCAGCAAAATTAACAGTATCAGTTTTATATTCGGTTTGAGTGGACGCCTTTAATGCTTCCATGCGAAAAGACACATACACATTAAAAAAGTCGCTCCGTTGTTTATTGATCCGGTAGGTAGGGTTGACATAGTATCCCCATTGGTTAATGGTCAATTTTCTATGGTCAATATATGTGCGTTCAATATATTTAGTCTTTCCGCTTACATAAGCCCCTGTATCAATTCGGACACGCTGGACCCTGACATTAGCGTTTGAAGAATCTAATGTGAAGTTTTGAAAGTTAGATACGCCGATAAATCCTCCTAGCCTGCTATCTCTGCCGGCAATATCATTTACGGTGACGACGAGCTCGCCACCCATTTTTTGAAATTTTAGGGCGTCAAAAAAATCAAAAGCCCCCCCTGTAAAAATTTCAATAGAAAGATTTCTGTTTTTTTGCTTTTCAGCCTCGGTATATATAGGTTGATCCTGGCTGCCGTCATTCACGTCGCTAATAATCACGATGAACTCAGACTCCTTCTGTATATTGCTTTCATCTTTAAACTTGAATTTAAAAACGATGGTTTCTGAACTTTCCGAGAAATCATCAGCTTTTATCACCAGGTCGACTTTTCCTGAAAAATCGTTTGACTTAGTAAGTTCAATTACCTTATTTGCTGGTGTAATGGTGTAGTCTTTATTTAAGGTCGCTGAACTACGTTGCTCATCAATTTCAAAACTGACAGAACAGTCCTTAGTGGCTTTTTCCAGCTTAATTGGTATCGATATTGGCTTATCCTCTCTATCTTCTTTGACGATATAAGGTGATATCATATTTATTTTTAGGCTTTGGCCGTGTACAACCACGCTTATAACAAGACTTAGTAATAATAACAGAAGCTTTTTCATAAGTGGCAAATTAGTTTTATAATAAAACTCTTGATTTAAAGCAACTTATCATATAGCCACTTATAGCTATTTGGCTTATAGTCAGTGGTATTCCCGCACCGCTTTCATTAAACCGTCTGTTTTCGGCAAATACTACAATTAAAACAAGTGGTAGCAAACACTATCCTTGTTTCATATATTTAAATAATAATAATATTTCTATGGTGCTGTAATAATACAGCACCATAGACTTAATGGTTACAACACTGTTTGGAATGATTTTTGGCTATTAATCTTTATGGTGCCTCGCTCTATGTAGTAATAATTACGCGGCAGGTATCCCTAAGTTCAATTATGCTGTTTACTTATTTAAGTGGGGTTATATTTATTTTCCTATGTATATTAAATCAGCCATAATATGATATAATATGTGCATTAATATTAGCTGCCATAAAAAATATTGTACGTTTGCTAAGCGCAAGGAGTAAAAAGTTAATTAATTAAAAAAACCTCTTAAACCTATGAGAACATTCAAACCTGTTTTAGCAGCAATACTTGTCATTGCTATTTATTCATGCTCCACTGTTCCGTTAACAGGTAGGAAACAGTTTAATATAGTAAGCGACTCGCAAGTAAATCAATCTGCTGCACAAAGTTATTCGCAACTGCTTTCAGACCCTAAAACTACTGTGATTACAGGCACCGCTGATGCGCAACGGGTAAAACGGGTTGGCGCACAGATAGCTGACGCTATTGGCCGTTATTTAAATGCAAACGGCTTGGGCAATGAATATGCCAATTATAAATGGGAGTTTAATCTGATAAAAAGCAACGAAGTTAATGCCTGGTGTATGCCAGGTGGTAAAGTAGCTGTTTATAGTGGAATATTACCAATTACACAAGATGATGCCGGTTTAGCTACTGTCTTAGGTCATGAGATTGGGCATGCCATAGCGCATCACTCCGCCGAAAGGATATCTCAGCAAATGGTTGCCGAGGGTATAGGCGGTGTATTAGGAACAGCTGCCAACAATTCATCCTCCGGAACTGTTTCAGTAATTAATCAAATTTACGGTGTAGGTGCTCCTTTAACCTTATTAAGTCACTCACGTAATCAGGAGTCGGAAGCAGATAGGTTAGGCTTAATTTTTATGGCTATGGCTGGGTATGACCCTCATTATGCTGTAACTTTCTGGCAACGCATGGCAGCACAAAGCAAAGGTGGCTCACCGCCGGTATTTTTAAGTACTCACCCTGCAGATGCACAAAGAATAAGTGACATTCAAAACAGGATACCTGAAGCAATGAAATATTATCACAAATAATAAGGCCCTCGAGTTAAAGCTACCACATTAGCATTGGGTTTATCTTGCAATAAAACTGTTAGAGGACATCACTATGTTGTTCTCTAACAATTTAATTCACTTCTTTACTTTACTTCGTTAATCTGAATAACCACACTCGTGTGTGAGGCATTTACTTGCGGGTTGAAACCGATCCTCATCAGAAAATCTCCAGAATAAATTTTTTCACTGTCAATAACAGACCGTGTTCCCGGGTAAACGTTAATTTCTTTGAGCTGATACTTTTTTGCCGGATCCAAACCCTTTAAAAGGATGGGAAATTTACTGCCTTCCCCATAGCGATAGTTAACGAGGTAATTAAACATAACGCCTGTTGATCTTAAAGAATCAACATACATTATGGAGGCTACACTTTCCGTTCTGGGGTCAGACAAACGATACTGATCACCTTGCCAAATAACCGGCTTTAAAGAATTATATGCTGTAATTGCATCCTGGCAAAATTTCAAATCATTACCATTTAGTTTACTCACCACAATATCAAACCCAAGCTTACCCATCATCGCTACATCAGTACGGAATTTAACAGGTTGTTTTCCCCAATCGGTTACATGGTTTGAGCTTGCTATAGCAGGATAGAAATAGGAATACTCCCATTGAATAAATATACGTTCAATAGGATCAGTATTATCGCTCGGCCAAAATTCGGTAAAATATTGCAGCGCGCCATAATCAACCCTGCCTCCGCCACCTGAACAAAGCATCATAGGAACAGTTGGGTATTTGGCCCTGATTCTTTGCAATACTTTGTAGAGACCACGAACATACTCTACATAGAACTGCGACTGCTTATGCTGCTGATAAACAGAATAAGCATTATATATTACCGCATTACAATCCCACTTAATGTAAGCCAGGGCCGGGTCTTTAATAAA
>JAQBOY010000283.1 GCA_028287805.1 Mucilaginibacter sp. | reverse complement strand
TTTACATTTGCGCCAGGTAACGGTTGGCCTTTTTCATCCAGCACCTTACCCCCTACCGTAAATGTTTGCGCTTTTAAATGCACGGAGACGCAACATGCCAATAAGATAAATAAAAATCTTTTCATGTCTTCAATAAATTGGTTTATAATTTGGTTAATTGTGAAACAAGATAGCTTAGAGTATTAAAAAAAAATTAATAATATATTAATTTCATTGATTTAATATATATATAAATCACTAATAATCAATATGTTAAAATATTATTAATAAGAAAAAAATTAAATTCGATTATTCTTGGTGACCTTGCATCAAAAAGTCTTCTTTAAGACCTTAATTTTAAATGAATATTATATTTGTATCCAAATGCAAATTGTCCCTGTAATAACTTACCGCAAAATCATTCATATTGATATGGATGCTTTTTACGCGTCGGTGGAGCAACGCGACAATCCCGAATACAGGGGAAAGCCATTGGTAGTAGGCGGCTTACCGCAGGAACGCGGCGGCGTGGTAGCTACCGCGAGTTATGAAGCGAGGAAGTTTGGCATCCGTTCGGCTATGCCCTCGAAACAGGCCTTGAAACTTTGCCCGCACGCGCTGTTTGTACGGCCCAGGTTTGATGCCTATAAAGAAGTTTCCAGAAAAATACGCGAAATATTCAGCCGGTATACCGACCTGATCGAACCTTTATCATTGGATGAAGCTTATCTGGATGTTACTCAGGACAAGCTCCATATTGGTTCGGCTATTGATATAGCACAACAAATTAAACAAGCTATAAAGGATGAATTGCAGTTAACAGCATCAGCGGGTGTTTCCATCAACAAGTTTGTGGCTAAAATTGCCTCTGATATTAATAAACCTGATGGCTTGAAGTTTATAGGCCCATCTGCTGTGGAAGCATTTATGGAAACGCTGCCGGTTGAGAAGTTTCATGGCGTAGGTAAAGTAACTGCTGAAAAAATGAGGAAAATAGGTTTGTTTACCGGAGCCGATCTTAAAAACATGGCAGAGGATGAACTCATCAAACATTTCGGGAAGGTTGGCCGCTTTTATTATCAGATTGTAAGGGGAATTGATGAACGCGAGGTACAACCGCACCGGGAAACCAAATCATTAGCGGCTGAAGACACCTTTGCCTACGATCTGACTACCCTCGGGGAAATGGAAAATGAGCTGGATAAAATTGCCGTACTGGTTTATAACCGGCTTTTGAAGAATAATTTAAAAGGGCGCACCATAACCCTTAAAATAAAATATAGTGATTTCAAGCAGATCACCCGTAATAAATCCTTTACTGCCCCGGTAGCCAACCTGGAAACCATTAGCAATACTGCCAAACAACTATTAGCAACCACCTCACCCGAAGACAAAAAGATCCGGTTGTTAGGCATCTCGCTGTCTAACTTTGGAGAACCGGAAGTAAAACTAAAGGGAGTAAAAGTTACTGGTCAGTTAAAACTTTTTTAGTGTAACCAGTGGTATTGGCTATTTTCAGTTCTTTTAGCGCTACATTAGTTTTTTTCCAGTCTATCCTTTCGCGTTTGGGTATCCTTAGGTTTTCGGCTGTATCCTTGTGCCGGTAAAAAGTGAGTATATTTTCTTTTAACGATTCGTTAAGATTCTTGAACTTTTTATCCTCCAGCTTAATAAGCAGATTACTATAGGTTTTATCAGCCAGGGCATATTCACCAGGTTCAGTTATCTTGCCGGTATCAAAATCAATATCCTTAAAGGCAACAGTTTTTTGTTGTTTTAGCCTGTTCAGCGCCTCTGCATAATGAAATAAAGTGGTATCAAAGCCTTTAACGAACAGCTTCTCCCCTTCCGGCCCGGGGTCTTTAAACTTTAAGGACCTCGCGGGGCCAATCTTAGGCACCAGCCGTATAATCAACGACAGCACTTCGGCTGGTAATCCGGGCTTTTCCCGTGTACTGCCAAACTCCTTAATGTAATCTTGTCTTTTCATATGGTAATGAAATTTTTCACTGGTGAGCGATGGGTCTGTTTTTATCAAATCCTGGCTTTTGATAGCCCAGGCCGTTTTGGTAAGCGCCGGAAGCAAGCCCTTAACTGACCACCTGAAACTTGCTATCGTTAACGTAAGGCTTTCAAAAACATCATTAATGTCCTGCCCGTAAGTTTTTATAAAAGCCCTTTCCAGAACCGGGCGGGCCACATTAAAACCAATAAAGTCATGATAAGACTGCCGTACATAGTTACCCCTGGCTGTCTGCAAAACATCGAAGGCAAATTCCATTCTTTTATGTGAAATATTATCGTCATCATAAGTGACCACATTCCCAAATTTCTGCTTCATTTTAGGATAAACCATAGGTACTGCCTTATTGGTAGCCAGCGCATGCCCGTATTTATCCGTCATGTAATGTGATAAGGCACCCAATGCAAAAGCATATTCATTTAAATTTTGAGACTCGACAAGTAAGGCAGTTACAAAATCGCCGCTGCGGACATAGTGCACCAGGTTAGTAAAATAAGGATTGCCGAAAGGGAAATAACCCATGTCAGCAATAAGAGAACCGCCATAAGCGTAGGAACGCGCCTTTTTTAAAGAATCAGCGGGGGCTCGCGGATATTTTAGTTTCAATAAAGGCAATATCGATTTATCCCAGCTGGCATCAATAATCGCCTCATGTGCCAGCACAGAGTAGGCTTTTGATCCTGCGGGGTTAACGGCCATCAATATAGCAGTCAGGAGTAAATAATTGTATAAATTACGAAAATTCATCTGCGTGCCGGCTATTACCCATCTTAAATAGCAAAAACATTCAAATTGTTTGCACGAAAATTATTACACCGGTCACCCTATTTGTTTTTAATTTAAATTTAATAGTTTCGGGCCATGTTAACAGTTGAGAAGATTGGCGGCACATCTATGAGCGCGCTAAAAGAGGTTATTGATAATATTATTTATTTTGAGCGTACAGGTGAGCTACTATATAATCGGGTATTTGTAGTCTCCGCTTTTTCTGGTGTGACGAATTTGCTGCTGGAGAATAAGAAAACAAAAGAACCGGGTGTTTACCACCGCATTGTACAGCATAAGGATTTTCATGCGCAATTGACGGAACTCACCGACCAGTTAAAAGGCATCAATTGTAAATATGAAAACTTGGGCCTTGATCTGATAGCAGCAAACAGCTTTATTGAGCAACACGTTGCCAAAGCGCAAACGTATCTCGAAAGCGCCGCTATTATGCTGGCATCCGGATATGTAAACGAAGGCATTTTACAGGCCGCACGGGAAATATTAGCTTCTATTGGCGAAACTCACTCGGCGTACGTGTTGACTAATATTTTACAGCATAGAGGATTAAATGCCCGGCTGGTAGACCTGAGTGGTTTTGATGACCAGCGGGCTTTGACAACTGATGAAAGAATTAAGGATGCGTTTTCAGCCATTGATTTGAAAAGCTGTATTTGCATTGTAACGGGCTATGCCAAGGGTACAGAAGGCATTATGCGCAAATTTGACCGTGGTTATTCGGAAGTGACGTTTAGTAAAATCGCCGAAATACTCAAACCGCAGGAGGCTATTATTCATAAAGAGTATCATTTATCAACTGCCGATCCGGGCCTGGTAGGTATTGAGAATGTGAGCCCGGTAGGCAACACCAATTACGATATCGCTGACCAGTTGGCAGATGTAGGCATGGAAGCGATCCATCCCAAGGCCTCAAAGCCTTTGGAAATTAATGGCATTCATTTGCGCATTAAAAATACATTTGAACCGGGCCACCCCGGAACTTTAATTACCAGGGAGTACGTGTCTTCTTTAAAACACGTGGAAGTAATCACCGGTACAGATCAATTCGTGTTAATTGACATTTATGACCCGCTGATGGTCGGCAACGTTGGCAGTGATCTTGAGATCATGCAGCTTTTCGCCCGCCACCAAATCAGCTATACCTTCAAAACTACCAGCGCCAACAGCATCAGCATCGTCATATGGGAAAACGATTTTGATGAAAAAGTCATCGCCGACCTTAAGACAAGTTTTGAAAAAGTTACTATTGAGCCTGTTGCCATGGTCTGTCTGCTCGGCACCAACATGGACTATCCCGGGCTACTCGCCAAAAGTGCGGCGGCTCTCGCCAAAGAAGATATCAACATTCTCAGCGCCGGTGTTGCTTTACGGAAAGTCAATATTCAATTTTTAATTGCAAGGGAACATTTTAAAAAAGCTATTATCGCATTGAACAAAGCTGTATAATGGTGTTTACTTCTTTTCAGCAGTCGCCCATATATCACGAATAGTATCCTCATCCCCCATCCCCTCCGGCATTGCCGGGCCTGCGTTATTTGCATAATACCATCGCATTTGGGGTAGCTTTGATGTTTGCCTGCTCCCCGGCATTTCCAAATGGCCATTCGGATCTGTTTTATGAATCCAGTCATAAGCATAATGAAGCCAGTAAGTCCGGTACGGTTTGCTTTGATTAGCAAACCAGCTGATCTCATCATATCCCCAAACCCAGAAAGGAATTCCTGATGCATGAGCCTTTCCAGGTTGCTGACTGCCGCCATAGTTATCAAATTCTACAATGTAAGGCAAGTGATCGCAACTCCACCCGCTGGGTGTAATACCACCTTTACTGCGCAAATACAGGGCATCAGTATGTCCAACCTCCAAAACTGCTTCCTGCTCTTTTTCGGGAGTCTCTTTGATCCTTAGCGGGAAAGCGTGAACATCAAGCAGCAGTTTGCCATCGCGCAAAAAGCCACCACCCGGCACATGCGCATCACATATGATTATGCCGCGGCGGGCATGCTGATGAGCATAGTTACGTATCAGCGTAAGTACTTGGGCATAATTATCCAAATTCTTATCATTTTTATTCATCAGCTCCACCTGCCCAAAATGAAGGCCTTCAACGCCTGCATCAATGTATGATACTGCAAGAAAATAAAACATCAGCTTGGTTTCGGGCCTGCTCACATCTGGAACCGAACCTTTGCCCCACTGGTTTTTAAATTTACCATCGGTATAAAGCATATCGTCATACCGGAAATTTCTTTTTTCTACAGGCATGCCTAAAGCCGTAAAAGCCCAGGCCGGTATGGCAATTTGGTTTATCTGGTCAGTTACGATTTCAAAAATACAGGCCTGTAATACAATATCAGGATCGGCCTGGTGTACCTTTACAGCCAGGTTCTTCTCCATTTCAAAATTTTTCAACAAATTGGCTTCTCCGCCCCATTGGCACACCGCCCGTCCGATAAATTTGGCACCAATGTTTTTAATCATCCTCAAATTATCATCAAAATTTTGTTGATCAGTAAGCAAATTTTGCATTGTAATAGACCGGTCCAGATAATTTTCCAGCACTTGCCGCGAGATTTTAT
>JAQBOY010000272.1 GCA_028287805.1 Mucilaginibacter sp. | reverse complement strand
GTTAAAGCTTTTGTAACTATTGTAAATAAAACCAATACCCCCATCACCAAACTATTACTTGATGGGGATGAACTGACCGATTATTCTATTAAAATTAAAGGCAAGGGCGTTCCGTTTATTTATCCATTGATGTATACAAGAGGTATACTTAATTTTATGAGGCCGAAACAGGATACCGCTGATTTCCGGCTTTACCAATTTCAACATCCTTTAGCCCCAGGTGATTCAGCAGTACTTGAAATAAATTCTTCTATCGCTCATAAAGGGTTCAGTAATGGGGTTTACGCTCCAACTTTACTTCGGAACGGTACATTTTTTACAGGCGGTTTACCCGGGCTTGGTTATGACGATGATGACGAAGTAAGCAGCCCGTATGAACGTAAAGAACACCACCTGCCGCCCAAAAAAGACGAAGACATTCCACAAAATGATCCCAATGGTATTCGTACCCTTAAATCGGGCAGAACTTCCGATCTGCTTAGCCTGGATATTACCGTAAGTACTTCGGCAGATCAAATAGCCGTTGCACCGGGCGAGCTACAAAAACAATGGCAGCAAAACGGGCGCAACTATTACCATTATATACAAAACAGCCCGGGTATGTATGCGCCCTTAGGTATTCTTTCGGCCAAATACGCTGTTTTGCATGATAGTGTCCGGTTAAATAAAGGGCATAAGGTAAATATTAACATTTACTATCACCCCACACATAATGCCAACACTTTCAGATTTATGGCAGCTTATAAGGATGGGCTTCGTTATTTTTCATCAGCTTTTGGTGAATACCCTTTTGCAGCTATCCGCCTTGCGGAAACATCTGTATATGGCCCATGGGAGGCGTCACTTACTACGCTGGATACTTATAACGAGCGCTACGCATGGAATGCTGATTTTACCAATCCCAATCAAAATGATTACTGCTATTTTGAGACTGCACAAGCTTTAGCTCAGCAGTGGTGGCGTTACCAGGTGGCTCCTAATAGTACCGTAGGATCGTTGGTGATCCCTGAAGGTTTAGCGAGATACAGCGCCCTGGTTATGACTGAAAAAAAATACGGAAAGAACAATATGAAGGGCATATTGCAGGAGCAGTTGTGGCCTTATCTGATTATCAGACACCGTTTAGAAGAAAAAGAACATCCGCTAATAAAAGCTAATAAATGGTTTGAATGGAGTGGTAAGGCAGGCGTTGTTCTTTATGGCCTGCGTGACCTGATAGGCGAAGACAGTTTAAATTCAGCGTTGCGCGATTTCAAAAACAACTATGCTTTCAGCAATAAACCACCATTTGCCTGGGCTAATGACCTTTATCGCATCCTTCAAAAGCACGTTCCCGATTCATTGCAATACTACTTAACGGATAGCTGGCAGAAGATTACTTTATATGACAATAAAGTAACCGATGTTAAGGCAGTATCAACCGGTAAAAACAAGGCATATAAAGTTACCTTGAAGGTAAACGTTGCCAAGGTTTATATCGACGACAAAGGCAATGATGTGCCTGCCAAAAACATGAATGATTATATTGCTATTGGCGTATTTGCAGCAGAAAGCAAAAATAAGGAGGGCCGTTCGCAAACTAATCCGCTATACCTGCAAAAATATAAGCTTACTGCCGGTCAGCATACCATCACCATTGCAGTTAAAGGAAAACCGGCATACGCCGCGATTGATCCTTATAACATATTAATTGACCGGATACCGAATGATAATTTAAAGGATTTTTAAAACCGGAGATTTATCTTCTTTCAGAGATAAATCTCATCTTTACAAAAAGGTTTAATATTTAAGTTATGAAAAAGATCTGTTTGCTAACGCTTTTATGCTTATTACTGGTTGGTTTAACGATATTTAATACGCATGCACAAACTTCTCCGCAAACTATGCCCATGCTGGGAACCAATAATCCATGGAGCTCCGGTGAATTATTGGAACCATCGTTATTAGCAGAGGAAATTAAGGCAGGAGAAATTCATACACCGCTCATTCTGAATATTGGCGCGGTAGAGGATATTAAAGGCGCTAAACATATTGGCGCAGTGAGCAATGCCGAAAACCTGGAAAAGTTAAGAAAGGCGGTAGCTGCCCTGCCAAAAGATACGCCTATAGTTATTTATTGCGGATGCTGCCCTTTTGCCAAATGCCCTAACATACGGCCGGCTTTTGCGGAACTGAAAAAGTCAGGCTTTACTGAGGTAAAATTGCTTAATCTGCCTGTAAACTTAAAAACAAACTGGATTGCCAAAGGCTATCCTTTGGCTGCTGAATAGCCTCACCCCAACCCCTCTCCAAAGGGTAACTATATATGAGTTGGGACAAAGGTAAACAATTCATTAGGGCTTTGAAGTATCGACAACTTTCAATTTGGATACTATTATTTTCGTGGGAATTTTTCTTTTATCAGATCGTAATACTCCTTTTGATTGTTGGTTGCTTATATCAGTTGATTGGAATATTGAACAACCTTTTAGATAAGTAAGCGCACAGAATATAAAACTGGCAATTGATATTATAAATGAAATTTTTGTTCTGTTTGAGTTTTCGATTTTATCCAAATGATCGATGCCATCTTTAGTTATTTCAGCTTTAACCATTAAAGCATATTCTTGTTGAATAAATCGTGGCGGGTCACCCTTGGTGGCAAAAAATTTTATATACCCGTTTCCTTGCATTGATTGTAAAAAATCCTTTTTTTCATCATATGTTGAAAATTCTGCATTTAACAAATCAGTTATGTCGTGCTTTTTAGCAGCACCTTTTTTAGATAATACCTTAAGTATTTTTAAATAAAAAAATTTTGACATAAAAAAGAGGCCATTAGTTTAGCCTCTCAATATAAGAATTATTTGCTATTGGTGTCCTGCGGCTTTTCTTTTGCTTTTTAAAAAACACGCTCATAGCCTCGTCAAATGTGCCATTAATTTTCAACTCGCTTTTTTCGTACTTTTCAGGACGTGGCTTTGCCTCACCCCAACCCCTCTCAAAGGAGAGGGGCTAAAAGATAGGGGTATGCTTTATACTTCCAGTCTTCCTTCTACCGAATCATCTAACGTTTTACCTATAGCGGCACCGGCGAGCCGTTTTACAAATGCTATTGCATTGTTATGTTTATTATCCCAATAATACGCTTCTGTAGGTTCAACTTTAATTACGGAGATACGGGAATCATCCTCCCCTTCTGTAAACCAGGTTTTAAATATAGGTTCCCATAATTCTTTTATTTTTTCCTTATCATTACTAAGGCTGGCTAATCCGTAAACATTTAAATAATCTGAATACTGTGATCCCTGGAAAAATAATTGAACAAACGGGTCACGGCTGATATCACTATCTGTATGACTGTCATTAGCACTTAAAAACCATAAATTACCCTCTTCGTCAACATTTTGAACGGTCATAGGTCGTGCAGAAATGGGGATACCGGTTTTAATATTACTACAGAAAAAGCAGGTTTTTGCACCTTCTGCCAGGTCTTTTAGTTTCTTTACAGCTTCAGGTCCGTTCAGGTCTTTAAAATTATCTTCTGGCTGTTGTTGATTAATACTATTCATTATGTTTTTAATTAGTAGTGGTATAAAAACAACCAATTAAAAACCATATTGTGTGTAGAAAATTTCACTTTGTTGTTCGGCAAGATGCCGGTATATACAAGTCACCCGGCAGGAAACGGGCGACTGCATGAGCTTTTTTTTATTTATATTTATTAGGTCAGCGCTTCGGCCATAGTGCGCATTTGTATTTCGATAATGCGGGAGTTTGATGATTGTGTACAAGCCAGTAACACCGCTCCTGCCACATCCTCAGCTTCCAGCATGCCTGATTGATCAACACCTTCCTGTGTACGGCCGGTACCAATGGCAAATTCAGTTTTTACACCGCCCGGACAAATTGCGCCAACCTTAATGCCATGCGGCCTTAATTCTTTATCCAACGCCTGGGCAAAACCTACCTGCGCAAATTTGGTAGAACAATACACTGCCTCACCTGCAAAACCATATACACCTGCCATTGACGAAAGCA
>JAQBOY010000253.1 GCA_028287805.1 Mucilaginibacter sp. | reverse complement strand
AGAATAATTATATTTTTTATAACTATCATCAACCCTTGCACCTACCCTTGCATAAAATGTTCTGCCCGATTTAAGGTTAGTAACAGTTAATGTATACGTGGTTGCAGCAATTGTAGCAGACCATGCATTACCCGGATTTAAATTAAGCCCCGTTCTTTTATCCTGAACGACATCATGACTATAAAAGCCCAGGCCACAGGATTGCGAATAACCATGTAAAAAAGATACAATTACTATAAATACAGTTATACAGATCTTGAAGCCGAACAATTTCAATTTCATAAATAATCCATTAGCTATTACGCAATAAGCAACTTAACTAAATGCAACAAAATTAATTTTAGGTTTAAAGACATTAGAAATGTCCCTAATGATATGAATGAACTAAGCTAAAAAAAAATAACGTATCAGCAAAGTTACGATCGTATTAAATGTGACATTTTTTTTGACCCATTACAACAAAAGCTAACTATTGGTTAAGTACTGTGTAATGAGTTTATAAGTCATTCCGGATGATTTAGTCCAATATTTAATTTCAGTCTTACTTAAGTAAATTCAATAAAATCTACCTAACGGATTGATTATAAGTAGTATGAATTTTTAGAATTAAAATTAGCTATGTATGCAAGAGATCATTTGGTTAGACTCCGATATTTGCCACAGGTGATAAGACTTTATAGTCAAAGCTTGATATCAGAAGGCTTTGACTATAATTCTAAGTCATTATTTCTTCCTGATTTTTAGTAAGCCATTAGCGGTAGCGGCATAAATAACGCCTTTTGAATCCTGGGCTATCTGATAAATATCATAGCCTGGTATTGCAGAATTATTGTTGTGATAATTTTCCCAGCCATCTTTCAAATCAAACCGAACCAGTCCCGACTGATGTGTTCCGATCCATAAAACGTGCTCAAACTTATCATAAAGCAAACTGTTGACATGATTAGACGGCATGCCTGAATTTTTATCATTATAATGAAACCATTTGCCATCTGCTCTTAACATTGCAATGCCTTCCTCATCAACATCACCAGTGGAAGTTTTATAGGCATGTAGCGAAAAGTATAAGTTACCCTGTTCATCTTCTGCTATGCCAGAGATACAAACGTTATTCAGTGGCGTATTAGGATTATTAAATACAGTTACCTTTTGTTTCTTATCAATCATAATGCTGCCGCGAAATGTTCCTATCCATAAACGTTTATGGGTATCATAATAAGCATAATACACATTATTTGATGGCAGTTGCCCAATCAATTCTTTATTCAACAGCCTTATTTTATCATTTCGCAAGATCAGCAAGCCTTTATGACTGGTAAAAAAAACCTCGCCCTCCGGGTTTGCTATAATATGATAACCGCTGGATATGGCAACGTGTGTTGAATCGAATATTCTCCACCCGGCATCACTGTACATATATATAGCTTTATTAGCATACAGCCACTTATTATTGTCTTTGTCTACAGCTATGTCATGTACTGCTGTTGTTGCAGTAAGTGGTGAGTTAGTTTCATTAACAGCATTGATGGTTTTACCATCAAACCGGGCTAACCCATGAGGTGTGGCATACCATAATATGTCAGACTTATCTACCACACATGCCTCACCTATATTATCTGGTAGTGGTGAATTGTATTTAGTAAAAACAGTAAAATCATAAGTGTTTAATGATGGATTGACATATTGATACTGTTTGTTATAAACAGTAGGATTACCGGGCGCGTTCAATTCGGTCAAATCCATTCTTTCCATTTGGCCTGATATCTTACCATTAACTATTTTAAATGATACGTTGACAGATGCAGACACGGGTTTTCCGTTTTCCATTGCCGGCCTCCATATATTGCCATTTAAAAACCTGATCAAATCGTTAGTTAACATACTGTGAGTAACATCAGTATGGCTAAGTACACAGCTAAAACCGGTAGAGTCAACTAATACCTGGAACGTTATTGAACCCGATCCATTTCCAAAATTATATCTGCGATTAAGCTTATCAGATATATAATTGAGTGTAAATGCCTCGCAAGTAGCTTTTGGATCACCGCAATCCATGCAAAATTTAGAAGTATTGCAGATATCTATTTTTTCTGTAAAAAGGTTTTGCGCAAAAAGCCCCGTAGAGGATAAGAGATTGAACAGACAAAAAAGCAATAAGTTGCAAACTTTCATTTCAGTATATTTTGCGCTAATATTGCATTTCTGCTTAACTTAAAAAAAGTTCAAAAGATTTAAAATAGCAAACGATCAATATATTTAATAATTGTTACAGAAAGTAAATATTAGTAATGATTTTTTATACCTAATGGCCAAGTCAGGTCAAAGCCATTCGCTTAACAAGAAGTAGGTTTGAGTGTAATAATTGCTCAAATCAAAAGCTTTTGTAGCTAATAATCACTTAGAAAACAACTTTTTTAAAATAATTCTTGCAAATTAAATAATTACGCATACTTTTACGCTACTAAATTGGTAGACTATATATGGTAACTATAATTAAATTATTTACACACACCTTCATTAGTTCATTAGCGAGTTGTTGTTGTTGCAGACTCGCCTCCATTTACCGGGCTTAATATACCGGCACTTTAATAACATTAGTATTTTTCTTACTTAAATCAAACCAATGAAATATATATACTTAAAAACCATAGCACTTGTCTCAATTTTTATCCTGTCAGCAATAGTGGCAAAAGCACAGCAAAATGATGATTTGCTTAATGTGCTGATCAAAAAAAATGTTATCAGTCAGCAGGAGGCTGATTCTCTACGCTCAGACCAGGCACTAAAAGAACAGCAAAA
>JAQBOY010000251.1 GCA_028287805.1 Mucilaginibacter sp. | reverse complement strand
GAAAGATTGGGATCTTAATATGCTATGATGTTGAATTTCCGGAACTACCGCGACTATTAGCTGAACAAGGAATGCAAATTCTTTTTGTACCGTTTATGACGGATACGCAAAACGGATATACCCGCGTGCGCAGTTGTGCCCAAGCCAGAGCTATAGAAAACGAATGTTATGTAGCTATAGCTGGTAGTGTTGGGAACCTGCCAAAAGTTCACAACATGGATATTCAATATGCTCAATCAGCGGTTTTCACGCCTTCTGATTTTTCATTTCCAAGTAATGGGATCAAGGCTGAGGCAACACCTAATACCGAAACCACACTAATTGCCGATGTTGACGTAGATTTGTTAAAAGAACTGCATAGTTTTGGCGCAGTCAGAAATCTGAAAGACAGAAGGTTGGATATTTTTAAAATAATAAATAAGAGTAAAAAATAATCCCTTTTCTTATTTAACCAGTAGAATGACAAACCGTGTATTTAACTAAGCATGCTCAACATTATTGTTATGCCATTTTAAAACTATTTTAAAATTGGCTTCGCTGTCCAGGCTTGTTACTATAATGCCTGCTTTAGCTGTAAATTTTAAACCTAATTCTACTTCTATATCATTAGGTGAATTAGCCAATTCTTTTATACAATTAATAATACCGTTTGATACCTCCTTAAGCGGCTTTAATGCTGTATCAAAACTGTTTGTAGCCGTTTGTATAATCCCCCTGTTATTATTCTCGTCCACACCTCCTCTTGTTGTTGGGGCGATAGATGTTTGTTCATCTACCTCTACAAAAAAGCTGCTTCCGTCTTGTGCTTTAAATTCTAATAAAGTCTTCATTGATTTATTAACTTATATCATTATGTATTTAACAACTCAGGATCGTGATAAAACTTTTAAACTTTAATCTTTTACGTCAGATACCATTGCGCCATTTTTCTTTTTATTTAAGAAATTCAATGCAATATCTGTCCACTTTTTAGCTTCATCTGTTTGAAACGTAATGGTAGAATAAATTTTTGCTAATCGTACCGCAGTACTTGTTTTTGTTTCCATTGACTCATCTAACTCATATGATTTTTTAAATTCAATTGTAGCTTTATCAAATTCATTAAAGAACTCATATATTAACCCTCTGTTGTAGTACGCATTTGGATCATTGGGCTTTAATTCAATACTTTTATCAAAATCATTAAGGGCCAGTGTCCTGAAAGCGTGTGTTTTATCTTCATCATCTGAAGAAATGGAGAGGTAAGCATGCCCTCTTGAGTAATAGGCGAGGCTTAAATTGGTTAACATTTCCCATTTATTATTGAATTCAATAGCTTTGGTATAATCAGTTATGGCCACTTCATAATCCTGTAACTGTACATGGCAATACCCTCTATCATAATATGCGGCTGAATAATCCTGGTCTTTTTCAATAGCTTTAGTATAATACTCAATTGCTTTATCAAAATTACCTAAATCAGACTGGCCTCTGCCTCTGTCAAACCATTTTTCAGCGGTGTCTGGCAGTTTTTTAAATACTTTGTCTTTAATTAATAAAATATCTTCATTACTCAGGCCTAAACCATTCTGTAATTGCAATAGAGCAGATGTTGAGGCGTCTGATAATGGAAATTCATCCCTTAAAATATCGTTAAGGTATTTTTCGTATTCAGCCACACTCTGATTATGTAAGGTTAACTTGTTTACTTTTTCTTCTAATATCATTTCAACTACTGCATCAGTTAACCCCATTTTTTTGCCGGTTAAAGTAAGCCCTCTGATCAGCGTTTGCACAACAAGTCCTTTAGGCGTTGAAATAGGTAAAAAAGCGGTGTCTACTTCCGATGAAAACCTTACCTCGGGAGAGCCTTCAATTAACACCGGTAACAGGTGGTCTTCTAATTTACCATCAAATTGAATGGCTATGCATCCTCTTTTAAAAGCAGTTTTAAGGCTATTTTGTGTTAAATCAGGATCTAATGATGTATAAAAACCGGTTGAAAATTTTATAGCCGCACTGTCGGTTATTTCTTTCTTGGTGCCTATCACCACCGGAACAAATTGAGCAATGGCAGTAGCCTGAACTTCAGAATAACAGGTGTTAACTATAACGCATTTTACGTAATCATTAACCAGGCTAAACAAGGAAGCTAATGCTTCAGGGGGAATAACCTTTGAATTTCCTCTTTCATCCTCGAAGCATAATTCACCTGTGTCCTGGCCATGACCGGAAAAATGTACGATATGAGGTTTATAATTTAAAATTGTTTGAAGCACGTCATCAGGCTTTACCGCCTGTTGGTCCTTAATTTCAAAATAAGCGTTTGCAGATAATCTGTTTCTAACCTCTTGTAATTCTCTGCCCAAATGCAATTTAGCCATATTGCTGGGTTCAGATGCCAGAAATAATATTCGAAGCGTCTGTTTTTCGGTAGCCGTATTGTCCATATGTATAGATTTATAAAAAGTTAAAATCTAACCAGTTTAGAGTTTGTAAATTAGATACTTATATACCTAATACGTTTACTATAATAGGATGTGAATTAAAACTAATTTGAGAATCAGCTACAAAAAGGAAAAGACGTTAATATAAGTAAATATAACTATTGTTTTAAAAATTAAAAACAAAGTTTATTTTTATACTAAAAGAAGAAATTATGCGCAAGCGTGGATGCTTAAGCGGGCGGTAAACTTCGCTATAAATTACAAGCCATTCTCTTATTTGCGATTATAATTAATAACTTTTTATATAATAAGTGAATTTAATTAAATAATAATAAATCTTTTTTTTATCTTAGAGCAACTTAGCTAAACCAAACACATTGCATGAAGCCACCTGCTGCAATTACTAAGGTAATTGTAACCTTATCGATCATATTGTCTTTCCCGATTGCACTTAGTGCGCAATCGCCCCTGCTTAAAACACCTGTTTGGTGGTATGGCGTATCCGGTGCAGCCAATTTTAATTCTAATGCCGGGTCAATGCAACAATTAAATAACAGCTTTACCGCTCCTCAACCTTTTTCCAAGGGTTCAAATGTTGGCCGATATGCATCCTTATTTCTTGAATACAGGCCAACCCGCATTTGGGGAGGTTCATTTAACGTAGGTTATTATGATAGTAAAAATGCACCTTTTAATAAGATAGACCTGCCCTGTGGCTGTGAAGGGGTATTACATACCAACACCAGTTATGTAACTATTGAACCAAGCGTTAGGGTTAGCCCTTTTTCTTTTCCATTATATTTTTTTGGAGGCCCCCGGGTAAGTTTTAACGGGCAACATTCATTTAATTACCGGGAGACGAATAAACCTGATATCAATTCAGATTTAAGTGAGGTGCAAACAGTAATGTATGCAGGGCAAATTGGTACCGGATATGATATTATTTTATCCAAACCCGCCGCTACCAGGGTATTTGCGCTATCGCCATTTATCGCTTATCTTCCTGATTTTGGAAATGCGCCCCGGCTTATTGACAGTTGGAACGTAAATACTATACGTGCCGGCGTGGCTCTTAAATTCGCGCATAAATCAAAAGCTAAGGTTGTTGAAAATACGCCTTTACCTCCTCTTAAACCTGTTCCTGTTATACCGGAACCGGAAATTCAATTTGCTGTTACCGCGCCAAAAGCAGCACCGGTAAAGCTTGAAATACTGGAAACCTTTCCATTAAGAAATTACATCTTTATCAATAAAGAGTCGGCTGCGATACCTGCGCGGTATATTAAGTTTACCCAAAACGAAGCGGCTGATTTTAAAGAAGAAAAACTGCTTACACTTATTGAAAATCCGGGCGAGCGTTCAACTAAGCAATTAACTGTTTATCATAACATTTTAAATATTATAGGCGACAGAATGAGGAGTAATCCCGAAAGTCATTTAACCTTAATTGGTTCATCGATAAAGGTTAATGAAGGAAAAGCTTTTGCAGAAAATGTAAAAACTTATCTGGTAAGCGTTTTCGGAATAGCTGGTGCAAGAATCACTACACAACAGCGCAGTAAACCGTTAGTTCCATCAGAACATATGCGCGGCAGTAAACAATTGGAGCTTATACGTGCAGAAGACCGGCGGGTAGATATTATATCCTCATCAAATGCGATATTAACAGAGGTTAACAGCAAAACAATGAAGTCGGTTGTACAAAATTCAATAGAGGAAGAAGCTGCGGCTAACAATGTAGTGCTTAACGTTAATAAGGCTGAAGATGTACTTAAAACATGGTCTGTTGATATTACTGATGGAAAGGGCTTTAAACAAAGCTTTGGGCCTTATAACAAAAGTACAGCAATTATTCCGGCCAGGGAATTAATAGCTAACAGCACTGATGCTGAAGGCAATTATCATGTTGTAATGACGGGGCAGACAAAAAGCGGTAAATCAGTTAAAAAGGATACCACTATTCATCTTTTACATCAGCAGCTTATAAAGAATAAGGCTTTACGTTACAGCATCCTGTTTGACTTTGATAAAGCGCATACCATTTCAACTTATCAAAGTTTTTTATCAAATGTAGTAGCTCCAAACATTCCAGAAAATTCTACGGTTGTTATTCATGGCCATACGGATATTGTTGGCAGTGAAAAGCATAATCAAACCTTATCAGACAACAGGGCTATGGCTGTGCAACGAGTTTTGCAAAGCGCATTAACTAAAGCCGGCAAAAACAATGTTAAATTTGACACACGCGGCTTTGGGCAGGATGTTAATAAGGCGGCATTTGCAAATGCGCTTCCTGAAGAACGCTTTTATAACAGAACGGTTATTATTGATATTGTTCCTAATTAACGGCAATTATCACAGATCAAATCAGCACTAATCAATAATAAAGCCTAAAGAATTAATTGGCTTAAATAGTGATTAGAAACTATGTATCTGCAATATATCTGCTAAAAACAAAAAAGGTAATCCTGCTAATTATCAGTCTGTTAAAAGTTGAAATTCATCTTTTATACATTCATCAACTTTATATAATTACCTTTACACTGAAATGGAAGAAAGAAAATATTTAACTACCTGGAAAAGATACCTTCCCGTTATTCGTTTACATCTGAAAAGAAGCTTGACCGATGATCAAAGTTTTAAGCTTAATATACAAGATTTTGAATCGGCGGGCGACAGAGGAAAATCGGGTTATACTTTTAGTATGACTATGGAAAACGGCAAAGTGACCAATAATATAAGCGGATCAGCAGTAGCACGTGACCTTTATGAAGCATTAAAATCTGATGAAACCATCAAGGCTATGCTACAGGATAAAAGTGTAAAAATAAGTGTAGGAAAATCTTTTTTATTTAGTATAAAAACAAGTTATATTTCCGCTTATAAATAGTGACAGATCACTCACTATATTAGTCTAATTTTAATTATTTTTTATAATGAGCACATTAACACCATTCCATGTAGCCGTGCCGGTTTATGACCTTGAAGAAGCGCGTAAATTTTATAGGGAAGTTTTAGGCTGTTCTGAAGGCAGAAGCAGCGACATCTGGACAGATTTTAACCTGTTTGGCCATCAGTTTGTGATACACCTGAAGCCAAAACCAGCAGACGGAAACCTGCTGCACTTTAACCCTGTTGACGGACATGATGTACCTGTACCCCATTATGGCGTTGTTTTAGAATGGAATGATTGGCATGACCTGGAAGCCAAATTAAAAGGTAAGGACATTAAATTTATTATTGAACCCGGTATTCGTTTTGCCGGAAAAACAGGCGAGCAGGCAACCATGTTCTTTTTAGACCCCTCAGGCAATGCGCTGGAGTTTAAGGCCTTTAAAGATATGGGGCAATTGTTTGCGGTGTAAGTAATTATCAAACTCAGGGAGTTTTTTTAAGCTCCCTAAGTTTTAATTATTGCTGTTTGTTCCTGTAAATAATCAATACATAAA
The DNA here is from genome assembly GCA_028287805.1 of Mucilaginibacter sp. Classification (GTDB taxonomy): domain Bacteria; phylum Bacteroidota; class Bacteroidia; order Sphingobacteriales; family Sphingobacteriaceae; genus Mucilaginibacter. The sequence goes on along the minus strand of JAQBOY010000251.1, from coordinate 3,055 downwards.
ACGGAATGCCCGCCATTAAAAGTAAAAAACCAAGGTAAACTGCTTCTTTGCCTGTACCAGCAATGGCCCATAAAGAATAACTAAAGGCCAAAACGAAAAGCAGGATAGCTGATATCCACCCTCCCGACTGCAGGCTTACTTTTTCTACCCGGGTAATGATATAAGCTGTCGCAGAAAAAAGATAAGGTACAAGCACGGATAATAAAGATAACAGCAATAAGAATTTAAACTGCTCTACCAATCCCTTAGTATAATTCATGCTGATAAAAACGGATACCATTATACTACTAACAATAATACCTGCATACGGAACACCTTTTTTATTTTTCCTTGCAAACATAGCGGGGAATAATTTATCTGTAGCAATAGCATAAGGTACCTGCCCCTGTATTAATGTCCAGCCATTGAGCGCCCCAAAAGCAGCAATAGCCACTCCCCCGCTCACCCAGTAGCGAACATGAGGTCCCCACATGATAACCGCCGCGTCTGCATAGGGCGTAACAGAATGCTGTAGCTGTTTTGACGGAATTATACCCATTATACTTACACTACCCAATATATAAACCAATGTGGTTATCAATAAGCCCAGCATAGTAGCGCGTGGAATTGTTTTTTGAGGATTAGCTACGCTGCCGGCAGGTATAGTGGCACACTCAATACCAACAAAGGCATAAAATGTAAAGCTGGCAGAAGCGGTAATTGCAGCAAAAGTAGAGGTGCCTGTACTATTAAACGGGTGGAAATTCTCTATCCGTATAAAAAACAAGCCGCCTATAGCCACCAGTAAAAGCGGCAGCAACTTTAAAATTGTGGTGATTAATTGTACCTTACCTGATGAGGTTACGCCACGGGTATTAATCCATACCAGGAACCATATAGCACATAATGCCGTTAAAATGGCAATTACCCTATCTTGAGCCAGCACCGGGAAAAATGTACTTAACGCACTTACAAATGATATAGCTATAGACGCACTTGCACATGCTACGGCAATATAATAGCCCCATGCTACTAAAAAACCAGCAAAGTTTCCTAATGAATGATGTGTATAAGCGTATGGGCCACCTGTAGTACTGGGTAGCAGCTTGCTCAGGTTAGTAAAAACCTTAGCGAGTAAAAATGCGCCAAAGGCCGAGAATAGCCATCCTAATAAACTTATACTGCCGTAAGACGCGAGTGCGGCAGGCATTAAAAATACCCCTGCACCTATCATATTGCCTACCACTAATGAAGTGCTTGTCCATAAGCCTAATTTTTGAGGGGTTGCAGCCATATTTAATGAGCTACAAGATAATATTTAAATAAAACATGCCAAAAGTATTATTGCTTACAAAGTCATTCTGTTTTTAACTTATAATTAAATGTCATTGTTGCTAATAATAGTATCTTACTAAGGTACAAGCTATTGTATTAATAAATTATATATATTACTTTTATTTAAAACTTAAAACTAAACTCTAAAAAATATGAAAAAACTAATTATTGGGATAGCATCTGCTTCCTGCCTGTTAATGGCATGTAACAACAAATCAAGTACAACTGCTACAGGAACTGATAGTACGACAAGTAATAGCAATAAAATTAAACAAATCGCTTTAAATTCAGACCTTGCATTTAATAATAAAGATGCAGAGGCTGTTTATAAGGACTGCTCATCTGATTTTGTAGATTATGGCACTGCCGGAGAATCAAAGCCTATGAAGAATATAGATTCCATGAAAACCAATCTAAAACAACTTTTTGTAGCTTTTCCTGATTTTAAAGTTGAAAACTTACATGCAATTGCTCAAGGAGATACCGTAATGGTTTTGGGAGACTGGAGCGGTACATTTAAAAGTGAATACATGAAAATTAAACCAACCGGAAAATCATTTAAGTTAACAGATGTAGATGTTTATACTTTTAATAAGGATGGTAAAATAAATTCACATAAATCTATACAATCAGAAACGAAGATCCTTTATCAATTAGGAATACCAATGCCCCCTCCTAAAAAGAATAAATAAAATAAAAATGCCGGACATTATTTAAAACCTCCGGCATTTTATTAAAGCCATTTCCAAACCGGAATATGTTATTACAACTCCCAATACTGAAAATCCTTACCCGGAAATATGGATTTAGGTATCATGCCGTTTACGCCAAAGGTTTTATCAACAACCTGAGTAACCTCAAAATCGACACCTGTACTGCATACCGACAAGGCTTCGTTAAAGGTAAATTTCAAATTGTTCATAATCAGGCTTGTCGCTTCCCTTGCAGCATTTTGCATGGCCTTGTTCAAATCAGGATCAAGCCCAATGGCTATTAAATGGGTAGGTGATTCGGCATATACCGTTTTAATGTGCATATCCTTGCGTACAATAAACTTAGCAGTAAGCGTAAGTGATGCTTCAATGGCAACACCGCTTATTTCACCAGCCCCTTGTGCGGCATGGCAATCGCCTGTTGTAAACAGGGCACCTTTAACAGATACCGGCAGGTAAAGCGTAGTACCTTTAACCAGGTGCTTCAAGTCGAGGTTACCGCCGTAAAACCCCGGAGGAATGGAACTTACCCGTTTCATTTCGGGCGGCGGTGATACGGCCATTACACCCATAAACGGTTTCATGGGTATTTCTACACCTTCTCTAAATGAAGCCGTATGTTTCTTTTTATTGTATTTATACACAAAATTTTCCCGCGTGGTTACGTCATCGGGCAGGTCGCCGCCTTTAGGCCAAACTGCATTCACTCCATATTCGCTGCGCGGAACAACATCCAGGATACGTACCTCCAGTGTATCGCCCGGTTCTGCTCCTTCAATATAAACAGGCCCGGTAAGCATATGCCCACTTATGCCGGTTGGCTCGGGCTTTACATTTTTATAAATTTCAATAATATCTTTGGCCTGCTCATCAAGTGGAAGGTTATTGGCTTTAAAAAACGCTTCGGGATCTTTGCGGCCTATACCGGTAGTATTAATAGTTTGTATCTCTACCACATCACCATCTTTTACTTTAGCTACAGGAGGAACATCATATCCATAATAACCCCATACCATATTTTCGGGCAC
>JAQBOY010000395.1 GCA_028287805.1 Mucilaginibacter sp. | reverse complement strand
TAATTTACTTTATTAATCGCTTATTGATAGCTTACATTTAAAGTAATTGGCACGCTCAATGCTTTTGAAACTATACAGTTAGCTTTAGCGCCTTCGGCTATCTCTTTAAATTTATCTTCAGATACACCTTCAATAGCTGATCCTTTTAATTCTAAATGAATACCGGTGATGCTTAACGCCTGCATATCTAAATCTAAAATAGCATCCGTAGTCAAATCACCCGGTGTAAAACCTGCCTGTGACAAAGCCGCGCCAACAGCCATAGTAAAGCAACCCGCATGCGCGGCAGCTATCAACTCTTCGGGATTAGTACCAACACCATCCTCAAAACGGGTTTTAAATGAATATTGCGTGTTATTAAGGGTAGTACTTTGGGTAGATATTTCTCCCTTTCCTTCTTTTAAAGTGCCATTCCAATGGGCTTTTGCTGTGCGTTTCATAAGCTGATATTTTAGTAGTTGTTTATTGTAAAAATACGTTTTGTTTTTAATGTTGAATTATTGAGTTAGTGAATTATTGAGTATTTAATTTAAAATCACAATTAGCTATTCCTGCTTACAACTCACGCTCAATGCCACTTAGCGCGTTCATACTGAACCGGCCATTTAACTTCCTGCCCCAGCTCATACGCGGCTCGTAAAGGAAAATTTGGATCACGCAATAGTTCCCGTGCCATAATTACCATATCGGCCTGGCCATTTTGTATCAGGTCATTGGCTTGTTTCGGTTCTGTAATTAATCCAACAGCGCCGGTCAATATGCCGGTAGTACGAACTGCTTCTGAAAACTCAACCTGGTAACCTGGCTTTAAAGGTATTTTGGCTTTAGCCACATTACCACCCGAAGAGCAATCAACAAGATCGACATTCTTCTCTTTTAAAATTTTAGCTAAAGCAACAGAATCTTGTACGGTCCACCCTCCTTCTGCCCAGTCGGTTGCCGATAGGCGTACAAATAACGGATAGTCAGCCGGCCAAACTTCCTGTACAGTTTCCACAACTTCAAGTAATAGCCGTATACGGTTTTCAAATGATCCGCCATATTCGTCTGTACGTTGATTACTCAATGGGGATAAAAACTGGTGCAGTAAATAACCATGCGCGCCATGAAGCTCAATCACTTTAAATCCGGCAGTTATTGATCTTAAGGTAGCGGCCTTAAAATCCGCTTTTACCTTTTCAATTCCTGCCTTATCCAATTCAATCGGTGCTTCTTCATTTTCTGTAAATGGGATAGCGCTTGGGGCAACTGTTTTCCAGCCATCTGGTAAATTTGATGGTATTTGTATGCCGCCTTTCCATGGTGAGGTATGACTGGCTTTTCTTCCGGCATGTGCCAGTTGTACACCCGCTACCGCTCCATGTTCATATATAAAATCTGTAATTTCTTTTAATTTAACAATATGTTCGTCTTTATAAATGCCCAAATCATCAGGGGTAATTCTACCTTCAGCGGATACAGCGGTCGCTTCAGTAATAACTAATGCCGCTCCCCCCACGGCACGGCTGCCTAAATGTACCAGGTGCCAGTTGTTAGCAAAACCATCCTGACTGGAGTATTCGCACATGGGCGAAACCACAATGCGGTTTTTAAATTCGATATTTTTTATTTTTAAGGGAGAGAATAGGTGAGGCATAACTTTTTGTTGCAAATATGATAAGTAACACCTGCAATAGTCTCACTGTTTTGTAAAATACACCTATAACGTATTTAAAATGATACGAACTTTTATATTATTAAGTTGTCTTTATAAAACAACCATGGAAAAATACGTTTCACTATCCATTGCCGATGGCACAACTATGGCAGCCTATGTTGCCTACCCTAAAAAGGGTACCGATAATTTCCCCGCATTAATTTTATTCCAGGAAGCTTTTGGCGTAAATCATCATATTCGTAATTTGGCAGATAAGTTTGCTACTGATGGATTTGTAGTAATTGCACCTGAGTTGTTCCATCGTACCGCGCCAAAAGGGTTTGAAGGAAATTATAATGATTTCGCAGGTATATTGCCGCATTATAATGCCATAACTAACGAAGGGTTAATAGCCGATATGAAAGCATGTTACCAATGGCTTATTGAGCAACATATAACAGCCGATAAAATATACAGTATAGGTTACTGTTTGGGTGGTAAGGTATCATTTTTAGCTAATGCAACGTTACCTATTAAAGCAGGTATATCTTATTATGGCGGCGGTGTAGATCAGTTAGCAGACAAAGCTAAAGACTTACACGGGAAGCACCTGTTTTTTTGGGGAGGTAAGGACCAGCATATAAAGGCTGAAAATATTAATACCATTACAAATGGGCTTGATAATGCAGGCAAGGATTATATTAGCGTTAAAATATCCTATGCCGATCATGCCTTTAATTGTGATGAACGTGCAAGCTATAATGAGTCTGCTTCCAAAGAAGCGCTGGCGCTCACATTAGCCTTTTTAAAAGAATAAGAGATATAATTAGTTAATCAGGTTAAGACTGATTTATTCACCCTTTAAAACAGCCTTAAATTGACATCAAACACATCCCTAATCATACTAACCGGACTGGTAATTTTTTCGTACCTGTTTGATATAATAGCCGGTAAAACTAAAATACCATCTGTAATTTTATTGATGTTGCTGGGCATTGGCATACGGCAGCTGCTGGATTATTTTGGTTTGATCACTTATAATTTTGCCGCAATAATGCCTACACTGGGTACTTTGGGTCTAATTTTAATTGTATTTGAAGGCGCATTAGAGTTAAGATACAGTCCCGATAAAAATTCCGTAATAAAAAAATCATTTCTGTCGGCTTTAATAACCTTGCTGGCATCCTCCTTTTTAATTACAGGCATCATCAGCTATCTAAGCGGGCAGGATTATTATCGCTGTTTTATTAATGCCATTCCTTTTTGTGTGGTTAGTTCGGCAGTGGCTATCCCATCTTCATCAAACATTAGTAAGGAAAAGAAAGAATTTATTGTTTATGAATCCTCTTTCTCTGATATTCTAACGGTCATTCTGTTCAATTTCATGATCAATAACCGGCATATTGGCATAGCATCATTTGCCAATTTAGGAATCGAATTAAGTGCCATTTTACTGGTATCGGTTTGTTCGTGCCTCCTGCTGCTTTATTTAATTGGCCGTCTAAGCCATCACATTAAATCTTTTCTCATTATTTCCTTACTTATCTTGGTTTATTCCGTTGGCCAGCTGTTCAATTTATCATCACTGGTAATTGTGTTGGCGCTGGGCTTGTTTTTAAACAATGCCAATCAGATCAAGTTCCCTTTGTTCAATAAATACTTTATATACCCAAAATTGACCCATGACATCAGACAACTGTTCCTGATCTCTGCAGAAAGCGCTTTTTTACTGCGTACTTTTTTCTTTATCATCTTTGGCTTAACTATGGATATCCATCAGCTGCAAAGCTGGTCGTTATTGGTAAGCGGGGGAATTATTTTGCTGGCTATTTACCTGGTAAGGCTGCTATATATAAAGTTAATTGCTAAAACCGACATTATGCCCGAATTGGTATTAATACCCCGTGGCCTGATCAGTATTTTATTGTATTATGGCCTGCCTCCTGATTTAAAAATAAAAGGAATTGAAACAGGATTATTATTTGTGGTGATATTAGGAACAAGCATAGTAATGAGTTTAGGATTATTTTTTTCCAAAACATCTATAGCAACCGACAATCCTGATGTTAGCGATGTATTATAGCTAACCGTTTATAATTATTCACTTTTATCTGGGATATTACAGAAGTACAAAGGTTTGATAAATTGGCATCTTTGCTTATCATAGGAATGGGATTACATTTTCAGCAAACAAAATGGCAGAACAAAAGTGAGTATCACCATTTTTAAGGAATCCCTTGCCCGCATGGAGAAGATGATTGAAATGGGCTTCACCGAAGGATTTAAGATGTCAATGAACAATTTGGATAATCTGTTGGCAGCCTTATCGCAGAAATTATAAGAAGGAAATTGTCAATCACATTGACAACGGGAATGCTGAATAGCGTGAGCAGAAAAACTTAAAAACTTAAAAATAAAATTATGAGAACAATCAATCCGTGGATCAACTTCAATGGCAACGCCGAAGAAGCATTCACCTTTTACAAATCAGTTTTTGGCGGAGAGTTCACAAAGATCATTCGCTTC
>JAQBOY010000249.1 GCA_028287805.1 Mucilaginibacter sp. | reverse complement strand
GTGCCCGAAGAATATGGAGGTTCAGGGTTTGGTTATTTTGAATATGTAACCGTAATTGTGGAGATTGCTAAAGTATGCGGCTCCATAGGGTTATCGTTAGCCGCGCATAACTCTTTATGCACCGGGCATATTTTAACTTTTGGTAACGAAGCCCAAAAACATAAATGGCTGCCTAAATTAGCTACAGCCGAATGGCTGGGTGCCTGGGGATTAACAGAAGCTAATACCGGATCAGATGCTTTAGGCATGGAAACTACCGCCGTACTTGACGGTGATCATTATATTGTTAATGGTTCAAAAAACTGGATCACTCATGGTAAATCCGGTGATGTAGCTGTTGTAATGGTGCGCACCGGTAACAAAGGCGATTCGCATGGTATATCAGCCCTGGTAATTGAAAAAGGTACGCTTGGATTTACCCACGGCAAAAAGGAAAATAAGCTGGGCATGCGGGCATCCGAAACAACCGAACTCATATTTGATAATTGCCGTGTACCTAAGGAAAATTTGTTGGGTAACGAGGGGGAAGGCTTTAAGCAGGCTATGAAAGTATTGGATGGAGGGCGCATCTCAATAGCTGCTTTATCATTAGGCATAGCCAAAGGCGCTTTTGAAGCCGCGGTAACTTATGCCAAACAACGCCGCCAGTTCGGGCAACCTATTGGTAACTTCCAGGCCATAGCTTTTAAACTGGCAGATATGGCTACCGAAATTGAAGCGGCTGAGTTGTTGATCATGCAAGCCGCTGATCTGAAAAACAGGCATCAGCCGGTAACCAAACAATCGGCAATGGCCAAATACTTCGCGTCAGAAGTAGCCGTTAAAACAGCTACCGAAGCGGTACAAATATTTGGTGGTTATGGCTATACTAAGGATTTTCCGGTGGAGAAGTACTATCGCGATGCCAAGCTTTGCACTATAGGTGAAGGCACATCAGAGATACAAAAGATTGTAATTAGCCGGGAGTTATTGAAATAATAAAAAAACTTGTCATCCTATACAAACATAGGATGACAAGTTTTAAATGTGGCAACAATCTATCTACACTACCATCGTCCTGAACGTTAAGTTTACCCTTGGTGTAACAATCTTTTTTGATTTAGGCAAGCTATGCAGCCAGTTGGTTTGTGTTGTTCCCTTCATCACCAATAGACTCCCATTTTCTAAAATTAACGATGTAGCTTCCTTTGTTGCCCTATGCTTTAATGCAAACTTCCTTTCGGCACCAAAACTTAACGAGGCAATGGAAGTATCCTTCCCTAATGACCTTTCATCGTCACTGTGCCAGGCCATTCCCTCATCACCGTTATGATACAGGTTAAGCAGGCACGAGTTAAAATGCTCACCGGTTAGTTGTTCAACCAAATCCTTAAGCTCTAACAGCTCTTTAGTCCAGGGCAACGCTTGTTTAGTAGTATTTGAATAGGTATAGGAGTAATTCGTGTCTGCATACCAGGCCACTTTTCTTTTGGTTATGATATGCCTGCCAAAAATTACGGCTTCATCGTTTTTCCATGGTATGTTGTTTAATAAAATGTCCAGGTAATTATTTGCTTCATCCGGGGTGAGTATCTTGCCGTAATAATTAACCTCGCCATCTGCGGGCAGTAAATTTGTTATTCCTTCTGTATTAAGATTAAGTAGTTTCATTTTTTAACTTCCATGTTTTATATTTCTCCGGCATACAGTTTCCACAGGGCCTGTAACCTGCAGCTAAAGCTTCCTGTTCATCCCTAAAGAAAACCCTGTTTTCGGTTTTCATGCGTTTGCCTGCACTACAGGAGAGTGTTCCATAGATCGCCCCTCTTTTATAACCGCCCAGTTTGATTTCGCCGCTGGCGATAAGGGCTTGCAAGGCGCGTTTCCGGGCAAAGTCAGTATCGCCTAAAGTTAGATGGGTATACATAGGGAAAATCAGGTTATCGTTGCAAATGCTTTTGACGCTTCCCAGCCAATCATGGCATTTTTACGGTGACTGCCCCAATGATACTGGCCTATTTCCCCGGTAGATTTGATAACCCGGTGACAGGGGATTAAAAACGCGACAGGATTATCCCCAACTGCCGAGCCAACCGCACGGAAGGCATTGGGGTTGTTTAAATTGCCTGCTATGCCCGAGTAGGAGATCAACCCACCCATTGGCACCTTTAATAGTGTTTCCCAAACTTTTAGCTGGAAAGCCGTTCCTTTTAAATGAAGTTTGATCTCATCAAGCTTGCTCCAGTCGCGGGTAAAAATGTAAATAGCGTTTTGCTGTATAGTATCCATTAACTGTTTATAGCCGGCATTCGGAAAACGTTGCTGAAGATCTGCAAAAGCCTGTTCATATCCATCATCAGCAAAAGCCATATAACATATACCTTTAAGGGTTGAGGCAACCAGGATGGTGCCAAATGGACTTTCGGTAAAGCTGTAATTAATGGACAGTTGTTCGCCGCCATTTTTGTATTCGCCGGGTGTCATGCCCTCAACTTTAATAAACAGGTCGTGAAGCCTGCCGGTACCTGATAGTCCGGTTTCGAAAGCGATATCAAACAGGGATGCTTGCTTATCCTTTAATATGGTTTTAGCATGTTCAATGCTCAGGTATTGTAAAAACTGCTTGGGCGAAACACCCGCCCAGTCCTTAAACATTCGCTGAAAATGGAACGGGCTTAAATGTACATGTGCTGCTGCTTCCTCCAAGGTGGGCTGATTTTTATAGTTCAGCTTTAAAAAAGCTATTGCGTCAGCTATTCTTTTATAATCGAGTTCGTTCTGTGTTTCCATGGTCCTTATCATTACGCTATACAAATGTACCCGCTTGTAAAACGGTATAAAACCCGATTCTTGCTGCATTCAATATAGTAAAGCGTAATTTAATTATTGGTTTAATTGCCCGTTTAATTTAATTATTACATTAAATGGAACGCCATTTGTATGGTTATTAAAGCTTTGGATAGCAATGATTAAGCGGCTATTTACAAGTTAATCAACAAATTTATGAACAGGAGGCAGGTTGAATGGTAGATAATAATACATTAATTGAGGTTAGTGCATTTTCCGGTTTGGCAGGCGCGCTGCTAACACAACTCATATCAGGATTATTCACCTATTTTAGTAATAAGCGAAAGTATAATATAAAACTTAAAAATCAGTACAGGAACAAAAAAGTTGAGGTTGGTGAGAACTTTTATTTTATGAATGGCGAAAGAATGGCCATGGTTAAAAAAAATATTGCGTTTTGGAAAAGTAGAAATAATATAAGAAGCGAATCAGGCCTTTCCTTTTTAAATAAGGAAAGGGATAAACTTAATGCCTATATCACTAAATTAAATGCTGAAAACTGGAAATACAACCTTATCAATTTATATTTTAATGTTTCACTGTCTAATAATGATATCATAGAAGCAAATGTTGAAGCGCAAACCTGCTTTTTAAAAATACTGGATATTGCTGATAAGCTTAAAAAAGCGGTTACTGATGAGGAAAAGGATGAGCTGTTTGGCCTATATTCCCTTTATGTTTTTAATTTATGTGCTCAATACGAAGATATTTATTTAAAAATGGAACAGGACATGAATGTTGTTAAGCATGAACTGTCCAGGGAGTTTGGTGATAAGTAACAACCGGATAATTATTTTGAGTTTATAAAGTGTGAAACTTCACACTTTACTCCACAAATTTTAAATAAATAACCGGATAACTACAATTTGGAACATTCTTTGCGGACATTCATAACACACAATGAATTATTGACTATGCATTCAACAAATTTTTACACCATAAAAACTAACGGGCAAGAAGTTATCCGTGATCATAAAACCCTATTACAGATCAAAATTTACGCTTTGGAAGAAGAATGTTTTATGCCAAATAACAATGAAATAACGCTTTATGGCATCGGGCAGAATTGTAAATTGGCATTTGAAACCATATGTATAAGGGATTATAATGCCGAATTAGTTGCTTACGCGCTGGCATGGTATGTAGATTATATTGGGCAGCATGATATGCAGATTACCAGCGAAGACCCCCGAATGCCATTTAGATTAAAAAGAGCTTAATAAAAATAAAGCTCTTTTTATAACTAACATCGGATAATGAATATCGAAATTTGAAGTGAATACTTCATCATTTGGTATTGAAAACCTGTATTTGAGTATTTTTACTCTTTATAGCTTCTGCAATTTAGTAACTCCTTGCATAATAAACTTAACCAACACTTTTATAATTCAAAACATTATCCTTACCTTTGCCATCCCTGAAAGGAGGTATGTAGGAAATTATGATCATTATTAACATTAAAGACGGCGAATCATTAGACAAGGCACTAAAACGCTTTAAAAAGAAATTTGAAAAAACAGGTGTTTTAAGAGAATT
>JAQBOY010000190.1 GCA_028287805.1 Mucilaginibacter sp. | reverse complement strand
AATTGGTTCGGTGGATGTTTCTGCTAAACTACTTTCAAGCTTGCTCCGCTTTAATTGTGGACAACCGCCCTGTCGCTGGCAGATTAACCATGCTGCCGAGTAAAGCTTTTTTAAGTTTTCATAAACGGTAATAACCTCACCTGCATATAAAGCTTCTACATCCGCATTGTTGTAAAGTGCTACGTGTGACCACTCATGCAATTGATCCCTGTATTCCTGCGGCTTAATTTTTTTAAAGACTTTCTTAACGGCCTTATAGGGCTCAAGCTGTTCTTTCAGGGAAAGATTTTTCGGATAGTATTCCCATTGTTCCTTTTCTTCTTCTAATTGCTCTTCCGTAAGCTTTTCCCGCTGGTAAGAGAAGTTTTTGTAATTGACCAATAGCAGGTACATAGCTTCCAAAATCCTCAAATTTAGATCATATATAAAAAGCAAGGTGCCAGGGCCGTGACGTTTTTCGTCGTAATGCTCGTCGTTAACTACATAATAACGCCATTCCTTTAATCGCCTGCCGTGTCCTTTTACTGAATCAGCACTAAAAAAATCAACTACTACAGACATTGGATTTTCTACTTCGCAACGGCGAAGCGTTTTAGGGTAATGTTCCCATGGTGCATAAGTTCCATTATACATGATGCTATTTGTTATACCGGCCTCCATTAACCAGCAAAACAAAAGAATAGCAAAACATCACTGTACCGAACCAATGGCGATTGTACTTTACAATAATGGCGTTGTTTTGTACATTTACATTTTAACAATACATTTGACTTATGGCAGAACAAACCTTACATATCGGCAGAAAGATCAGCAAACTTCGTGAGCTACGGGGAATGAAGCAGGAAACACTTGCTGCGGAATTAGGTATAAGCCAGCAAGCCATCTCCAAGATCGAGCAAAGTGCCGAAGTAGAAGAAGAGGCGTTGGCAAAGATTGCCAATGTTTTAGGGCTAACGCCTGAAGCTGTTAAAGCATTCACCGAAGAAGCAGTCTTTAATATCATCTCAAATACATTTCATAATACAAGTAGTGACAGCTCAACCTTGATTGCAAGCTCAATGAACTATCAACCCACTTTCAATACAATAGAAAAGATAGTGGATCTCTATGAGCGCCTACTCCAAAGTGAACGAGAAAAAATTGAGATTTTAAAGAATTCAAAATAATACGAAGCCCCTTAAGGGGCTTTTGTCTTTTATAGTTGAGACCAGCATGGTTCAAGTATTAGAAATGCATACGCATTTCTAAGTTTCTACATTTGTAGTAAGTTATGTCATTGGTTAAGTTATTTGTTGGCGGATTCCCGCTTGATATAGAAGAAATAGAACTGGCAAAGTTATTTGCCCCACATGGTGACATTAGCACCATTAAGATTGTGCGGGATAAGAAAACGAAGCTATGTAAAGGTTATGCCTTTATCGAGATGAACGACAGGGCAGGTGCAGAAGCTGCTACTGCAGCATTAAACGCCACTTTTCTCGATGGCAAAGAATTAACGGTAAACATCAATGAAGAACCAGCAGGTAATTCTTCGTTGTCAGATGAATCTACAGTTCCTCAACAACCTCCTGTTTATCAAAAGGTATTAAGACCAGGCAGTGAGGTGAAAAAGAAAAGATCAAGAAGGACTGTGTAGTTCCGTAAAGCTTTGCTAACCCAGCCTGTGGCCTTTTCTCTTCTTTCGTTTGCGTTTGAATTCATTTAATGCAGCTTGATCCATATCACCAACATGGTGATCAGTGCCGAGCAAACTCCCGATAAGATCGCCACCAGGTAAAGCCTGATAACCCACCTGCTGCCGACCTGATTGTTGGCTTTGTAAATCTGTTCCGCGCTGGCGACTATCCTTTGTATTTGAAACGCCAGGTTGGTCGCGGTGCTGTCCATCAGCTCCAGCCGTCTGCTTGTATTTTCGATTTGCTTTTCCGATTTGATCCTGTAGTTTTCCAACGCTCTGCTGTACATCCTTTCTATTTCCGGCAGTAACTTTTGTATCTGTGTCAGTTCCGGCTGCTGTTCTTCTGCCGGCTGATTGTCCGGCTCTTGCTGACTGTTGCTCTTTTGTCCTAACATTTGCCTGGTATATTGCTGTGCGATCTCTTTCTTGTTCATAACTGATAGCATTTTTTACGGCCTGCCATTTATAGGCATTACCTAAATGAGCGCCTTTGAACTGCATACCTTCGTACCCATAAGATATACCGCTCACAAAGCCGGTGCTGGCCTGGTTAAACAATACGTTAACACCCTGTGCGTCTAATTGCCTGATGAACTGTTCTGCATCAGGCTTTTGATTAAGCACATTCTTAATGATAACCTGTAGCTTCATTTTAACGGATGGTTCATCCGTCCGCTTCATCATTTCCAGTTCATTCTTCGTCATCGCCCTTTCCTGTGCCTGGCGGCTGGAGATGACCTCGGTTAAGCCATGCTGCTTTTCAAGCGCTCTCAGCACCTGTTCGCTTCGCTGGTAGTCTTTGCTGTCCGATATTACTTCGCCGTCGTAGCCTATACGATTGACGAGGATATGCAGGTGCGGATGATCTGCATCAAAGTGCCGGAAGATGGCGTACTGGTGCTGGTCAAATCCCATGTTGTTCAAATATTCATTTGCAATAATGTTCATTTGTTCATCGCCCAGGTTTTCATTCGGCGGAAAATTCAGGGAGGTATGGTAAAAGTATTTTTGCAGGTTTGGTCTTAACATTCTGACCAAAGCCACTTCTTGCATGATAGTATCCTCCTTTTCCGACGTAAAAGTTGAATCCATTATTTTGGCGACACCCTGATCGACCTTTTGCAGGTTGTATCTTAGTGCTCCCCTGAAACCTTTTCCTTTTACCTGGTCCGCTGTCATTTCAGTAAGCAGTTTAATATGTCCTTTTGCGTTTGCATCAAGGCGATCGTTAGGTAGGCTGGTGATAATTTACCTGCATGCACTTGCTTAACCGCCTGGTTCAGATTGACACCGATCTTATGCAGTTCCCGGTACAATTCTGCATTGACCGGTGACAGCTTGATCGCGGGAAATCTTCCTGTAAAAGCTTTCTGCCTGATCCAGTTGGCCGGTGTCATTGCTGATGCCTGGGCATAGTTACAAATGATGTCGTTCTCTTCTTTTGTCAGCCGGATATTGACTTGTATGATCCTTTTATCTTCTTCCTGTAAAGCCGGTCTTCCCATGATTCCTGATTTTAAACGAAGTGCAAAATCCGTTCTTAACTCCGAAGGAGCAAGCCGTTTAAGCGTAGCGAAAACATGGCTTGCTCCTGAAGGCTGAACACATACCTATTTACTGAAGCTAATACGTTTGCTCTTAACTTCCCCCTTTAAGACTTTCATGATATCCTCGTAATTGTAATAGAGGATGCCGCCGATCTTGGTGAAAGGGATAGTGCCGTTATCCCGGAGCGTTTGCAGGGTATTATTGGAAATTTTAAGCAGATTCTTAACCTGGTAACTCTTCAAAAACCTCCTTGATTCTTCACTTGAACCACCGCTTATAAGCGCCTTCATTTGACTGAGCAGTCGTTCTCCGAACTCCTGCAAATCTTCCTTCGTGATGATTTCTGCTGCCATAATTATTTGTTTACTGATGTTAAATATTCAAACCTAAACTGCTATCAACTGCCCTGCAAGTGCAACTTTAAGTTGTACCCTTCGAACAAAGTTGTACCCTTCATCTGATAAAGGCACACAACTTGCGCACACCTTGTGTGCTTTTTCGTTGATACATTTTGTCACAACCATGATCCATTAAGCACAAAAGTGCTCACATGACACAAATAAAATTCACACCTCATGTACGAGGTAGGTGTTTTGTACAAAAATGAGTTAAGGAAATTGGAAATTACTCCGAGTTTATCCGAGTCGGACTACGAAAATGGAAGTATTAACACTTAAAAGTCTTCAGACGGCGTTAAATCTTTAAAAGAACTTCAAAATATCTTTCCTAGCAACCTAAATTTTTTTTAACGCACGTAAACAGCAAAACTAAGTCACGGGTTTACTTGGACGATTCACGGATTTTAAGAGGTTCCATTTCTTAATGAAAATCTTCAACAACATTTCACCAATGAACCGAGGAATTGCTATGAAGCAAAAAGAAGCAATCAGGTAACAGAAAAGAACCATCGAACCTTCCGGCATGGCGGATTGGACGATAAGCAAGAAAAAAGGTGCATCCGTTTGAGGACGCACCTTTTAAGGATAATGGTTGGTTGGTAATTGACGACAAAGCTGATGTTAAACACCCGGGGGGGGGGCGCAAAATAAAAGCTTCCGTCATTTGATCAATAGCCCGGGTTTTGAGTTAGTTTGTTATTGATCTGCAATTCCCTGAACGGAATAGCGTAGATCAATCGATCCTGGGTGACGTTAAATGTGCTTGGAAGCAGCCAGCCGTTTATTGCTTTAAGTCTCTGACCCTTTGCTTTGAGCACATCTACCGCCATACCATTCCGGATTAGGTCGGTCCACCGATGATTTTCAAATGCCAGTTCGTGGCGCATTTCATTTGCAACATTTTCCTTGGTAGCTGCAGTTAGCGCAGGCAGACCTGCTCTTGTCCTTACCTGGTTCAGATATAGAAGGGCGTCGCCGGCTTTGCCTTCAGCAACCAGGCACTCAGCCAGCAGTAACAATGCTCCGGAATAACGATAAATCGGAAAGTTATCATCGGTATTCCATTCAACCTGATAGGGCGGATGGAGATATTTTTTAACGAAATGGTAATAGGTTACGCCAGCGGTTGGTGTATACCCTACCGGGCTTTTAACGGTGGTGGGGGTTAGAATTTCGCTCACGAGCGTGCCTTCGACAACACCAATTGACGCAGGCAACCGTTTATCTCCATTTTCATAGGAATCAACCAATTCCTGAGTAGGAACGTTCCAGCCGCCGCTGTGAAGACTGCCGCCGCCATTGCTGACATTGATTCCGATCAGCAACTGTGCGCTGCTGGTCTTTGGAATAAAGCGCCAGGCAAAATCACTTTGCTGCCCGTCGTTACCCATTTTATATTGCACCTCGAAAATTGACTCCTGGCTATTTTTTTTGCTCAGGTCAAAGACACTCGCATAATCAGGCAATAGGGAGTAGTTCATTTTTGTAATGTCAAGAAGGGCTGCTTCTGCTTTTTGGTACTCACGGGTGGGCTCAGACATATAGGCGTAGGCCAGCAGCATTTTTGCAGCCCCCTGCGTTGCGCGTCCGCTTTGAGGAAACGTTTTAGCCACAGGCAAAATGGGTATAGCCGCCGTCAGATCCGTGATGATCTGTTTATATACCTGGTCGGAGGTGCTTCTGGGCAGGAAAGCGCCGTCGACATCTGTTACTTGTTCCAGTTGCAGGGGAACGCCACCATAATGGGTTACGAGATCATAATAGTAAAAAGCGCGCAGAAAAAGGGCTTCGCCGGAGATCTGATCCTTGTCGGCTTGCGATAAAGATGATTTATGCAGTTGGGTCAGAATGGTGTTAACTGCTGCTATACCGGCATAAGCGTTCCCGTAACGGTTACCCGGGGAGTTAAGTTCCTGGCTCGTCGTACTATTATCGATAAATGTTGCGAAGGCTTCTGTACTGACGCCAGTTCCCCGGTCGGCGGAGTAAAAAGTGAAGAATGTATTGTCAGAACGCATCTCGTCCATATAGATGCCCATCGTTGCTATACCTCTCAGGTTGGTATACGCTCCGGTAAGTGCCTGATTGAACTGAGCTGCATCTTTGTAAAAAGATCCGGAGCTTAACTGCGTCTGCGGCACGAGATTAAGGGTATCCTTTTTGCAGGACGCCAATGCTAGGATCAACAGTGTGGTATATATCGTCTTTTTCATTATCTGATCGTTTAAATTCGTTATTAAAATCCTGCGTTAAACCCAACAGAAAGTGTACGCGGTACAGGATAACTTGTCCAATCCCTTCCCTGGTTAAGGCCATTCAACCCGGCGTAACCCGCTTCAGGGTTCATGCCAGGATATTTTGTGAATATGAATGCATTTTGAGCACTGAGATAAGCCCGGAAGCTCTTGAAATATTTGTTTGGTTTGACCGGTAATGTGTAGCCAAACGTGATGTTCTTAATGGCAAGGTATGTGCCGCTGAAAACCTGCCTGCTCGTGAAGTTCCGGAAGTCTGCCGTTGTGCCCGTGCGTGTTCTGGGATAAATGCCGTCACCGGGATCCGCTTCTGAACGCCAACGGCGGGATACGCCTTTCAATACGTTGAATACGCCGTCGAGATTTTCAGTCGACTGGATGGCGTCGTCTGCAATATTATTACCTACAGTACCTGCAGCTGTGATGCTTAGATCGAAGTCTTTGTAAGTAAAGGTGTTCGTCAAGCCAAAGATAAATGTAGGGTTCGGGTTACCGATCCAAGTCCGGTCATAGCTGTCAATTTTACCGTCGGGAACGCCGTTAGGTCCGCCCACATCTTTGAAACGGGCAGTGCCTACCATCGAAGTGGCACCGTGCGGCTGGGTATCGAATTCCTGCTGCGTCATATAAACCCCGGTATTGATATAGCCATAAAACATACCGATGGGTTGGCCCACTGCCGTCCGGTTGTCATCCCAGTACTCATTGTAACCACCTATGGGTGCATCATTGGTCCCCAGTTTTTTAACGATGTTCCTGTCGAAGGAAATGTTGAAGTTGGTGTTCCATTTCAGCGTCCCTGTCAAATTCCTCGATGAGATTGTGAACTCATGGCCCCAAAAGTCAAAGCGGCCGACGTTAGAAGTAATTGAATTGTAGCCGGATTGTATCGGGATGTCTATCGCATACAGCAAACCATTTGTCTTTTTCCAGTAATAGTCGTAAGTGAATGACAACCGGTTATTAAACATGGCCAGATCCATACCAATGTCATAGCTGGTGCTGGTTTCCCAGGTCAGATTATTGTTTCCAATGCCACTCAATAGTTTACCCGGTGTAACGGCATTGCCGAATACGTAATTGCTTGTATTGATAGAAGCGAGATAGGTATAATTTCCGATATTATTATTACCTACCTTACCATAACCTGCACGCAGTTTAAGAAAGTTGACAGGTCTTACATCTTTCAAAAACTCTTCATCAGATACTACCCAGCCGGCGGAAACAGACGGGAAATTACCATACTTGTTATTGGTTCCGAACCGGGAAGAACCGTCCCTACTAAAGGCAGCCTCAAACAGATACTTCTCGTTGTAATTATAGTTCAACCGGCCCACAAAGCGTAGCAGGGACCATTGATCGGCACCTACATTGCCTATACGTGTGGTTGCAGCAGAGATCCAGGGGATGTTATCATCAGGGAACTGACTGCCATTGATGACACTATTCTCAGCAGAGAATTTTTGAATGGTGTAACCAGCAAGGGCTTCAAAATTGTGTTCGCCGAACGATTTTTTATAATTAACGGTATTTTCGTTCAGCCACGACACAAAATTGCTCGTGGAATAACTGCCGGTTGCAGGTCTTGGGGGCGCCGCGCCTAAGCCACCCTGAGCGGTCGAAGGCGTAAACTGGCGGTTCTTGGTGTTATCCGTATTAACATTAATGGTGGATTTTAACTTCAGACCCGCCAAAGGCGTGAGTTCAACAAAGCCATTGGCTAATACCCGTGCCGCAGCAGTTTTGTTTATTCTTTGGGTTACTACGAGGTAATAGTTCGGATTAGGAAACATCCCAGGTTGGTTAAATGAAATCGGGTATGATCCGTCCGCATTTTTGTAATTCAGCGTCGGGTCCATTAGATAGGCGTTTGCGATGATATTACGGCCATTATCGAGGCCTGGAACGACCTGATTATTGCCGTAAGAAAGTTCCACATTCGCGCCCAGTGCGAATTTATCAGATGGTGTGTAGATATTATTCGATCGTACGGTATACCGCTGGTCGGAAGAATTAAGCACCACACCATCCTGCCGGCTGTAGCTCGCGTTTACTACCGCTTTATAATCCTTTGTGCCATTGGCGAAGTTGATGTTATAGGTCTGTGTAGGTGCATGACGCAGCAATATACCAAACCAGTCAGTCCCATTTCGGCCAGCATACTGGGCCGGATTTGCATAAACTGCAGGTACACCGCCGGTATAGCCTTCATATTTGGCAGCATCCTCGTAGTACTCTTTTTTGTACTGTGCGAACTCCTGTGCGTTCATCAGGTTCGGACGGCCGCGTTCCGGGACAGACTGAATACCGTAATATCCGCTAAAGGTCAGACTCTTTTGGCCCACCTTTGCCTGTTTGGTCGTTACCAGGATGACGCCGTTAGCGGCCCTTGATCCGTAAAGTGCCGCGGCAGATGCATCCTTTAAAACTGAAATGTTATCTATTTCCTCGGGGCTCAGCGTCTGCAGGCCGCTTTGTGAAGGGAACCCATCAATAACAATCAGTGGGTTATTCCCTGCATTGATCGAAGCAGAACCACGGATCCGGAAACTCATTTCTGCGCCCGGGGTACCCGAGTTGTTGTTGATCTGAACACCGGCTAACTTGCCCTGCAGCCGCTGGCCGATGTTGGGCACGGGCATATCTTTCAGTTCGGATGCCTTGACCTGTCCAATGGCACCGGTCACTTCCCGTTTGCTTTGCGTTCCGTAGCTTACAACAACCACTTCTTTCAGCCCCTGTGATGATGTTGCTAACCGGATATCCAGTGAAGTATTGTTCCCGAGCACATTTTCGGTTGTTTTGTAGCCGATGAAGGAAAATACCAGCGTACTGCCTTTCGCTGCGGTGATCGTGAATCTGCCGTTAGCATCCGTCTGAGCTCCTGTGGTCGTGCCTTTGACGACTACGGATACCCCCCGGATTGCATCGGCAGTGGTCGAGTCTCGTACGATGCCGCTGATCTGAGTCTGTGCGCGGCTGACTTTTGGAAAAAATGCGGTGAACAGGACTAAAAGAACCAGACGGCATCTCCAGATTTTTAAAAGTAAAGGTTTTTGTTTCATAAATTAAAAGGTTAATTGGATTAGAAAAATGAAGTCAAACGTCAATCAATGTTTATGACATAATCAAGCTGTTGAAGCAGGCTTTTGCGTACAGGGCGGGCGGAGGGCACTTGCTTTTCAGCCGCTCTCCAAATGAAAAAGTGTACTCTTACCTGATTCGACGGCGCCGTATACAGAGACATCAGTAAAGGCAGTACACAGCATAGTTGAGTATCCTGCAAAAGGTTCCATGTTGCTGTTAATTTTAATTATTTGCTTAACCGTTCGAGCTCGGGGCCAAGAGTTATAATGGTTGAATCAAAGTTATCGGAGCGGGTGCCGCCATGGAATGCCTGATTTGGACAATTATTTGCGCTTTTTGACAAATCTTGCCAGTGCCAGAATGGGCCTCAGCACGAAACGTAAGATGGCCCTCCTTCAAAAGGCTGCAGGAAGTGTGATTGGTGGAATTACGGCCGATGATGTAAACTGATCTCGCAGAAACAGCTCAATCGATCGTTTTCACTTCGATAGTATTTCTGTAATGCAGCGGAGATATGCCTTTTTTTTTCTTGAACAGTTTTGAAAAATAGAATACAGATTCAAATCCGGTCTGATCTGCTATTTCAGATACGTTAAGAATTGTGGTAGTAAGTAAATATTTTGCGCGCTCTAGACGCAGATTGAGATGGTACTGATTTGGTGACTCGCCTGTTATCCGCTTAAAAGCTTTTCTGAACATCGAATAGCCCATGGGCAATTGTTTTGCAACAGCTGCCATATCCAGGGGGCCGTCCAAATCTTCCTGCATAATAAATTTGGCCTTGGAAATTAATTTAGCCACCGGATCATCAGTGAATTCATGATGCAATAAGGTAGCATGAATAAGTCCTAATATCTGCATGGTAGTGCCTGCTATCTGTTGAGGGTATCCTATTAACGAGGCCTGTATACACTCGATCATCGTTCTGAAAAGAACAAGCAGATCTTTGTTTAACCCCAAATAGACAAAGGGAGATTGAGCGTTTGAAAAATTACTATCAATCAATTGCTTTACAAAAAAACCATTGAAGCCGACCCAGTATTCTTCCCAGCCTTCATTGCGGTCAGGCTTATACCGGTGCAAAACGCCGGGGTGCAGAAAAAAACATGTCCCTTCGCTAATTTCAGTTGGTTCGATAAGCGACGAACCATAGATACCCTTCCCTTTTGAAATGAAAACGATATAGTAATCGTTCAGGATCCGTCCCCTGTTCCAGGTCAGATGATGGCTTGTAGGATGTTCCTGATTCGGATAGTTGTCAAATGGTTCTACCTTTGAGTAACCCGCAGCAGTGACATAGATTCCCCACCTTTCTTCCACCGGAGTTACGTTAAGATATTTAAAAAAGTTCTTTTTCAATGTATCATGTATAAATCGCGTCCCTTTATTCGATACAGCTGTTTAGCAGACAAATATATGTTCGTCTCATGCCAATCACGATGGAATAAAAATAATATCTAAAATAACCATCATACCCTCAGCCCGCATTTCCTCCTGCGACTTTTTTTTACCTTTTTTGATATCCCTTTAATAAAAAAAATCAGCGGCGACCTGAATTGACGCCCTGACAGGCACACTGCTTATCAGCTCCGCCAGAAACGAGCTGTTGTCATTTCTATTCTGCGGAGGTATTTTCTCCCATAAGCGCGACCTAACAGAAGCCAGTTTGGCTGATTTTTCGTCCATATCAAAAGATACAAAAGATAGCTGGTTTTTGAAAAAGGAGCACTACCACTTATTGTCTACGTTTGCCATACCTGTCAAAATCCTATATAAAAAACATATGAATACATCAGTTAGCCAGTCACAGATTGATTATTACCAGGAGAACGGTTTTGTAGTTATTGAAGATTTTCTTACACCGGATGAACTTGATTATTGGAGAGAAACTGTAATGAGCGCTATTTCTAACAGAGCGGGCCAAAAAATACCGGGCAAAGCCGGGAAGGTGGGCGAAGATGACGGGATCAACAATGATGCTGACTATTTCAGCAAAGTTTTTGATCAACTGATCAACCTCTGGCAAACCGACGACAACGTAAAGGAATTAATGTGTAATCCTGAGATAGGCGAGATGGCGGCCAAACTTGCCGGGGTAGATGGTATAAGAATTTGGCACGATCAAGCCTTGTTTAAAAAGCCCTGGGCAAACCCAACCTCATGGCACCTGGACACTCCATTCTGGTCTTTTTCTGACCGCAAGGCGTTATCAATCTGGATTGCGCTTGACGACGCCACACTGGAAAACGGCTGCTTATTTTTTATCCCGGGGTCTCATAAAAAAACTGGATTTGAAAATCCCGGAATCGGTAAGAACATGGATTCTATTTATGAGTATTATCCAAGCTTTAGGAAAATGCCGTCGGTCGCCGCCCCGATGAAAGCCGGAAGCTGTTCGTTTCACAACGGTTTAACAATCCATGGCGCCAATGCGAATATGACTTCCGGTTCCCGGCGTGCCATGACCTGCGCTTACATGCCGGAGGGAAATGTTTATAATGGCATACAAAATATCCTTACCGAAGAGCAGGTAAGTAAGCTTAAGGTAGGTGACTTGCTGAATGATGAGCGGCAGACACCGCTTATTTACAGTAAAAAGTAGTTTTTCGGGTGGAACTAAAGATACTATGTCCGCTGTGGGGGCACGAGCACCTGCCGATCATTTCATTTCTTGAGAAAGTGAGACATGCTGGTTTTGACGGATTTGATACATGGATCCCGGAGAACAAAAGGGATAAAAAACACTTGTTTGATTATCTCCAGCAATATGAAATGCCGCTGGTAGCCCATCAGCACCAGGCGCACGGCGGAACATTCATTCAATTTAAAACCTCCTTTTTAAAATATCTTAAGGAATGTGCAGCGGCGCAACCCATCCTGATCAATTCACATACGGGCCGCGACTGGTTTACCTTGAAGGAAAATCTTGAACTGATCGACATTGCGCACAACTTCTTTATCAAAACTGGCATTCTTGTTGTTCATGAAACGCATCGCGGACGTATGGGTTATTCTCCCCAGTCAGCTGCAGAACTGTTTCAGTTGCGCGAAGATTACCTGTTAACGGCAGACTTTTCACACTGGACCTGTGTGACAGAAAGCATGTTGGAAAACTTTGAGCCGACAGTTAATGAGGCAATTAAAAGGACCCGGCATGTACATGCAAGAATAGGTCATGAAAACGGCCCTCAGGTGTCTGATCCGAGGGCTTCGGAATGGAGCTATGTATTGAAAAAATTTCTTGGCTGGTGGGAACGGATTGTGCTAGAGAATAAACGAGCAGGGCAGTCTGTTCTCACCTTCACACCTGAGTTCGGTCCGCCCTCCTATATGCCGACAGTGCCATTTACCAATATCCCTGTAGCGGATCAGTTTGAGCTTAACTCCTTTATGAAAGATCTCTTAAAGAGCCGTTATACTGATCTTGCGGCTTCCCGCTGAAGTCTTTTCAGCAAAGACGATCTCACCTTTGCTGTCGCTCTTTATCATACTTACTTTCCCTCCAATCGCTAACCTGTACGTCATTGATGGCCTTAGTTCCATGATGTGACAAGTCACCGGCTCTGGCTTTCCGTTTGAAGAGGTGATCTTAAATGTTTTCTGTTGATCGGTCCATGAATCAATTATTAGCTTAAAGCGACTACTGCCTGTCACTTGCATGGCAGGGTTTTCATTGTCTTCATTGAAGTAATTTAGCAGGTTGTCTGTTGAGGAAAATCCAAATTTTCCCGCGGTGTTTAACTCAATCCTGCCGTCAGATATCGTATAGTCACGCGGGTTTAGCCTGATCTTCAGAAACTGGTCATGATAACGATATCTCAGCATAGTACCGGACAATTCAGGAGTTAAATGCGGATCAAGGTACAGCCGGTTATATAATGGATTGACGCCGTAGATGGACTGATAAAGACCGACGATGGCCAGGCTGTTACCGGCCAGAATGTCGTCACCCCGCCCGGATTGATCTTTTCGACTGTAACGCTGAAAGGCCAGTCCGTCTTTTCCATATTGTTCAAGAACATTCTTCACGTACTTTAAAGCTATTTGCGGCTGGTATTTGGCATATGCCGCAACACCCACAGCCCCCCAAGATAGGAAGAGGTCCCCGTTTTCGTAATTTGGGAAGGGAAGCTGATCCTTACGCAATTCACCCGGTTCGTAAGAGGTCATGGTTAGTGGCCAGAAAAAGAGTTTTTCCTGTTGCATCTGCTGCTCAATGCCATCCAGTATCTGCTTTTGTCTATCCTGCTGGTCACAGATGCCGTAAGCAATCGCCATGAAATTTACCGGCGTTACCATATTACGGCCATGGATGGCGCCCCTCTTATCACGCCAGTGTGCATAGCATTTATTTTCTTCATCCCATAATCCACCCTGGCTGGTGGGCTTGTTAAAGCTCTCTTTAAGCTTTGCAGCGAAACCGGCATAGAATTCTGCTTTTGTTTGGTTACCAAGTACTTTTTCAATTTTAGCCCATTTGATCAGCGCGTAATACAGTTTGGCGTTGACAAAAGCATTTTCATAGGACGCCCAAACAATATCAATCCAGTCGCTGCTTTTATGCTCGTCCTGGTTTTCATTCATCATTTCAACCAGTCCATTATGGTTTTTGTCGCGGTTAAGTATCCAGTCGAGCGCCTTTTCACAGGCCTGCTGCTGGCCGCTTACCCAGTTGTTGTCTCCGGTCAGATCAAAAAGATCTGCAACGTTGCTGACGTAATCCGGATTAGAATCCATCAGTATACCCCATTGCGCTTCATAAAAGCCATATTTATTATATTGCCCAGGGGCTGCATCTTCATTGGTGTAAGCCCAGCGCGAGTAAACCCGGCCATCCTCTTTGATCGCATGATCGCGGAAAAAGTCCAGGCATGCTTTATAGCCTTTGAGATATCCGGGATCATTTATCCCCAAGCCCAACTGCGCAATGTATTGCTCATGCAGGCAGATAGGGCCATAAGGCGTTGCCCAACTGTTGCCGCCATAATGTAGTGAATCGATGACACCAATACGGGCGATGGTATTTAAAACGGCACTCACCTGATTA
Source organism: Mucilaginibacter sp. (assembly GCA_028287805.1). GTDB lineage: Bacteria > Bacteroidota > Bacteroidia > Sphingobacteriales > Sphingobacteriaceae > Mucilaginibacter. The sequence goes on along the minus strand of JAQBOY010000190.1, from coordinate 10,544 downwards.
CCGTTCACACCTGCGAGATGACCGCGATCGTAACGCTTATGATTGTCAGCATAAGTGAACATGACCGACAGGTCTGTTTTGCTTACACCCGGCACCGGCCCCCACACATTTCCGTCGCCTCTGATAAATAATCTTCTGTGCGTGTCTTTATCCATAAGCGGGGTTATTGCCTGTGGCGAAACAGCAATGCTGTAAGATAACCTGTCCTCCGCGGTAAACTTGTACGTCATTGCTACCTGATTTCCGGGGGAACTGATATATACATCCAACCCGTCGGCGTTGCCGCTGTTCCAGAAACGGGATGTTTGCGAATGTACCCCATAGCTTGAAGGCTTTTCTGTAAAAAGATAGAACCAGGCTAATCCCCCGTAACCCTGAAAGGCGCCGTCCCAGGTTTTTATGCTTTTGAAATTGATAACAGGTGTTGAACTCGCGGTGAGCGGAACCTTTTTCGAAAATTCACGGGCAATCTGCCAGACGAGGTGATTGCCTTTCTTTAAGAAGGTCCACGTTTCCATCACAGACAGCTTCCCATCGCCGTATGTGATATTTTTGATCACGATGTTATTTTTTCCCGGGACTACTGCCGGCCTGCGAAGCAGATGAAGGGAAGTATAAGTCTTCTCCTGAAAGCGGACAGATGTATACATGCCGTCAGGCGCGTCGATTACTTTTCTGCCGTTAAGCGCCATGGACACAACACTAGCCTTGTTGCCGCAATCAAGTACGAGCTGAATTTTCCCATTGTCAATAACATACGTTTTTCCCGAACTTTGTAATTCGCCGGCGGCAGCAGGTGCAGGCAGGCAGTTGGTGCCGGTATTGATAAAAAATAACAAAACCAGCTTAACGAGCGAACGATTGGGTAGCATCCGTTTCCGATGAAATATACTAGGTGTAAGAAAATGCTGAGGCATTACAAAAGGATTTTGATTTTAGGATCATTCAAATGTATTGCAAAAACATAGTACGGCAATTGGATTTAATTGACTAATTTTTAACCTTTTTGACATTAAATCGGCAGGTAATGATTGGCTACCGGTCGAGGCATTACGGCCATAATCCTTTTTTCATACCTGCTCTAAAGATGATTCTAATTAGCGTCTCCGAGTACCGGCACGGCTAGTCGCTTCAGGAAAATTATCAAAAAAGACAAACAATAAGCCACAGAAGTCAAGGGTAGACTCCCTTGAAATTTTAAATTTGACTATACCAAACAACCTGGGTTTTTATTCTATCATTGATTTTCATCGAAATGAGCTTTTTGCAGACGACTAAACTACGATTGCCGACTTTTGCCCTTACATTATTAATTTTCCTGGGCGGTCGTGTCAGCGCCTTGTGCCAAATAAAAAACTTCGACGAAAAAGGACGCCAGCTCACACGCCTTAGCGAGGCAGGAGATGCTGTGGATGCTCATGACGGGGAAATTGCACAATTCAATGGAACATACTACCTCTACGGCACCAGTTACGATTGCGGGTTTGAGTGGGGAAATAAGGGTGCGCCGTTCTGCGGATTTAAAGTATATTCCTCGAAAGACCTGGTAAAATGGACAGACCAGGGTTATCTATTTGATGCTCAAACGCCTGTCTGGCAAAGTCGATGTGACGGTAAAACCTATGGATGTTTTCGTCCGCACGTGATTTATAACAAGCTAAACAATAATTACGTGTTATGGATCAATGTCTATGATAATATCATCGGTTACCGGGTATTTACCAGCAGGTCACCTGTAGGACCCTTCAAAGAAGTAGTAGAGCCAAAACTTGCTGTTAATGCCGATAAACCTGCGGCAGGGCTGAACAATGGCGATCACGATACTTTTATAGATGACGACGGCCAAGGTTATATCGCCTATACGGACTGGAGAACCAAGGGTACGATCGTTATCGAAAAGTTAAGCGCTGATTACTTAACAGGTACAGGAGAATGTGTAAAAATGGTAACCCCAGGATCAACGGAAGCCCCGGGGCTTTTCAAAAGAAAAGGCCGCTATTATGTTACCTATTCAGATCCGAATTGCGGTTATTGCTCGGGGACCGGCACATCGTACCGCACTGCGCCGAACCCTCTCGGCCCGTGGAGCGATGGCATTTCAATCAGCCGCAATTCCTGTGGCGGCCAGCCATCGTTCGTTTCAACAATAAAAATTAACTCCGACGAGATTTTTCTTTATGGCAGCGATTTATGGAACAACGCAGCAAAAAATGAAGCCCTTGCAAATTACTATTGGGTGCCTTTAGAGTTCGACACCGATGGCAGCATCAAACCACTCCAGTGTGCAGAAGTGTACCAGAAAACAAAAGTGGTGTCCCGCCAAAAGGCGGTCTCGCCTTCGATGCCTGAAAAAGCCGTCTTTATTGCTAAGGGAACGGTCGACAAAGAAACGCAATGGGTACAGACATTTGTGGCTGATCGTAATGGCCAGCTGAAAAAACTCGAAATTGCCGTATTCAAGAACCACCGCCCCGACAAGGACCTGGAAATTTACATCTGCGCCGTAAAAAATGGCAAAGTACAAACGTCTGCTCCGATATTCACAAAAATTGTATCCGCAGCTGACATCGGCTGGTCGGCAAAAAAAGTAATAATCCTGCCCCGTTTAAATGTAAAAAAGGGAAATAGATATTCGGTTGTTCTTCGTACTGGCTCTTCTGTAGGTTATTACGGTTTTTTAGCAAGGAAGGCAGACAATCTTGCGAGTGCTAAACTGATGAGCAGTAAGGATGGCGGCAACACCTTTATTGTCACGGCAGATGAAACGCTGCAAATAGAAACAACGATAAAGTCATTATAACCGGCCATGCGTAATTACCATTTCTAACCGGAGTTCATTAATGAACTCCGGTTGACGAGGCAAATCAGTGGCATAAATGTTTAGATTTGATGAAATGCTGCTTTACCTAAAATGTTTGTATGATCAATTACTACAAATATTTACCAATAAGTGATGAAGATGCGCGATGGGGACTGTCGGTTGTCAATACCGGGTGCACGCGCGTGAAGCCTGATAGTTGTTACCCGGTGCCAAATCATCCCGGGCACCATAATTTCAATTGGAAAAAAGGAAGGGTATTAAACGAATACCAAGTTATTTATATCACGGCAGGGAAAGGTGTTTTTGAGTCCGACAGCTCAGGTGTTGTAGATATCCAAGCTGGAACCATAATCATTCTATATCCTGGTGATCGACATCGTTACAAGCCGAGTGCTTATACCGGCTGGGATGAATACTGGATAGGATTGAAGGGGGAAATTATGGACAGGTTGGTATCGAACGGCTTTTTCAAACAGGAATTGCCGTGTCTGTATATTGGCTTTAACGAAAAGGTGTTCAACATCCTTAATTATATCATTGAGCAGACGAAGACAGAGAACCCCGGTTACCAGCCCGACATTTCCGGTGCAGCGTTATCCTTATTGGGTAGTTGCCACGCCATCCTAAGGCAAGGGGCGGTTGAGTTTGATATCAAGAACCCGGTAATTCATAAGGCGCTTTTGCTTTTCCGTTCAAATATTAATGAGGACTTTTCCCCGGAAATTGCCGCGGATCAACTACAGGTTGGTTATTCCTGGTTTCGGAAGGTTTTCAAGGCTCATACCGGTCTTTCCCCGGGGCAGTATTTTATACAACTAAAAATCGAACGTGCAAAAAGCCTATTGAGTGATCCGTCCCTGCCAACCAAATGGATAGCAAACGACTTGCGCTTTGAATCCTATTTCTACTTTTGCCGGCTTTTCAAAAGCAGAACTGGTATGACACCTTTGGAATATCGTAAACGCATAAATAAAAGTTCGGGTTTTCAAAGCGATAAATAAGCTGGCAGAATGCTGAATCGAGTAGAGCAGTGGCATAAATTCAAAAAAAATGAGCTCACACCTAAACCCATCAGGCAACAAAGAAGTCGCTAAACGTAAACTGATCAATGCAGGTGGGGACATACTGCAAACGGAGGGCTACCACAGCCTGGGAGTGAATAGGCTCGACAAACAGGCTGGTGTAAACAAAAAGCTCATTTACCGTTATTTCGGCAACTTCAATAAGGTGCTGGAAACATACGTTTCGGAAACTGATTTCTGGCTGCTTTTCGCTGAGAAGTTTAAGATTATGAAAGTACCAAAAGGTCACGCGGAGATGAAGCAGTTCTTCGCAGAATTATTAAAGGAACAATTCAACCATTTCAGACAGGATGAGAAGCTCCAACAACTAATCCTTTGGGAACTATCCTCGGAAAGTGGTTAATGCGCAGCATTCATCGCACTCGTGAAATGATGGGAGAAAATTTCTTGGAGATGACCTTGCCCTATTTCAATGGTACGGAAGTTAGATTCAGGGCCATTGCAGCTTTGCTCGTCGGTGGGATTTATTATACCATATTGCATACGCGCCATAACGGAACCATGTTTACAAATGTGAATTTGAGTACAAATACCGGTAACGAAGAGATGTTAACAGCAATCGATCAGATCCTTGACTTCGTGTTTGAGCATACCAATAAAAACCATATAGCCGGCAAATAATCCATTTCAGTTGCTAATGATTCGTTAGCCGAATGCAGTTACATTAAATCAAAAACGATAAATCAATTGTCAAATAGTTCACTTCAAGAATGATAAAAGAGGCTTATTTTGAATGCGTATGAAAAGCGCTTTAACGCCAAGCGGCCACACGAATTGTCACCGTCCTAAATTCATTTATACTTGAAATTGTTAATAACCCGCCCGTTTAGGTTTTAAACGGCTACCCTATGAAAAAATATGAATCAAAAATTCCCACATTTAAAGTGGGCTTGTTCGGAATCGGCTTAAATACCTACTGGGATCAGTTTCCAGGCTTAAAAGATCGTCTGTTGGGCTACATTGAAATCGTGAGTCGTCACCTCGGCGGCTTTGAAGCGGAAGTAATCAATCTCGGCCTTATCGACGATGCACATAAGGCTTTTCAGGCCGGTGCCGATTTTCGGAAGGCTGACGTCGAACTGATCTTTCTTTATGCCACCACTTATGCACTCTCGTCCACGGTTCTGCCTGTGGTAAGAAAGTCGAAGATACCTGTTATTATTCTAAATCTTAGCCCGTCAGCTGCAATCAATTATAGTACTTTCAATCAGCTTCCCGACCGGTCTAGCATGACGGCAGAATGGCTGGCCTATTGCGGTAGCTGTCCCGTGCCCGAAGCCGCAAGTGTTCTTAAAAGCGCAGGCATCTCATTTCATCAGATCACCGGGACACTGGATGACGAGAATGTGTGGAGCAAAGCCGGCGAATGGATCGAGGCGGCCAAGGTAGCTCATTTGATGTCCCGTAATGTGCTCGGGTTGATGGGAAATTATTACTCAGGAATGCTGGATATATATTCAAACTTGCGGCTCCATTGTGCCACCTTTGGCGGTCATATGGAGATCATTGAGGTTGATGAATTGTCCAAAATAAGGGAACAAGTTACAGATGCTGAGGTGAATGCCAAAATGGCCGAATTCGAAGCAACATTTCACATCGAGCCGGATTGCTCACCGGCAGAGCTTACACGCGCCGCCAACACTGCAGTTGCACTGGATAAGTTGATCAAGAAATATCAGTTAGGCTCGCTGGCCTATTATCATAAAGGAGTAGGCGTCCCGGCAAATGAGAATACCATGAGTTCCATCATTTTGGGCAATTCGATGCTGACGGCGAATGGTGTTCCCGTTGCCGGAGAGTACGAGGTGAAAAATGTTCAGGCAATGAAGATTATGGACATTTTCGGGGCAGGAGGATCTTTTACCGAGTATTATGCAATGGATTTTGATGACAACGTCGTACTAATGGGCCACGATGGTCCGTGTCACCCTAAAATCGCAGAGGGAAAGGTGAAGGTAAAGCCGCTGAAGATTTATCACGGTAAAGTCGGCCAGGGTCTCTCCGTAGAAATGTCTGTTGCACACGGCAAGGTAACACTACTTTCTGTGGTAGAAACGCCCGATGGCAGACTCTCATTCCTTGTGGCGGAAGCGGAAAGCGTCCCGGGGCCGATTCTTGAAATAGGCAACACAAACAGCCGTTATCGCTTTCCAATTGATGCTGCCATTTTTGTTGAAAAGTGGAATGAACAAGGGCCGGCCCATCACTGTGCAATAGGAAAAGGTCATATTGCTTCAAAAATTAAGAAATTGGGTGACCTGTTAGGGGTAAAAACCGTTGTTATCTGCTAAAGTGATTTAACAATAAACGGAATGAGGCGGGATTTACCGGAAAATCGGCTATCAATAATAATAATAATAATAATAGGCGTCTAAATAGATTGTGACTGCAGTGCGGACATAATTCAAAATCTTTTTCAAATTGCTATAGATTGTGCACACAGCATGTATATAATCTATAGCGGGAATTACTAATAACTAATACTATTCCTTGCCCAGTTCTTTTTGCTTCTTAACCTCATTTTGTATTTCATTACTTAATTGCTTGGCGGTAGGTAAGTAAAGTTGATATTTAGAGGCAATGATGTTACTGTTTTCTGGCAAGGTAAACTTAACCACCGTATCGTTTTTCTCCAGGCATAGTAAGATTCCGATAGTTGGTGTTTCATATTGCAGCCGTTCGATGCGGTCATAATAATTGACGTACATCTGCAATTGCCCGATATCCTGATGGGTGATCTTATGGGTTTTCAATTCAACGATAACAAAGCATTGCAGTAACCGATTATAAAATACCAGATCAACAAAAAAATCATCGCCATCTAAATGAATACGCTTTTGCCGTGCAACGAAAGAAAAGCCATTTCCCAATTCCAGCATAAATTCCTGTAGATGTGTGATAAGGGCGTTTTCCAAATCTTTTTCATAATATGCCGCCTCCGGTTTAAGTCCTAAAAATTCAAGCACCATCGGATCTTTAATGATCTCCTGGGCTTGTGTTGGCTGTTTTTCATTTCTTGCAACAGAGAGTACATTTTCCTTATCTGTGCTAAGCAACAGCCGTTCATAAAGTTGGCTTCCAACCTGTCGGTCTAATTGTCTCGCTGTCCAATTATTCTTTATAGTTTCTGCAATATAGAATCCCCTTTTTTCTTCATTGTCTATGCTTGACAAAGACCTGTAATGGGTCCAACTCAATTGTGAACGCAATGCGTTCACAATTGGAAAACACCTGTAAAAGTGCCTAAAGTAGTTAAGATTTCGGGGTGAAAAGGAATTGCCAAATTTGGGAACCAACTTTTTTGAGATAAAAGGAATCAGCTTTTCACCATATATTGCTCGTTCTCGGCCACCTTGCTCTTCTTTAAATATTCTTTGACCGATTTGCCAGTACATCAGGGCCCTTTCATGGTCAACGGCGTGGATGGCCTTATTCTTCGCATTATTTATAATCGATTGAATATCGGTTATGATTGATTCATTTAAGTTCATGCTAATTCCCCTTCCGCTAATGCTTTCTGTTCTTTCAATCGGTTCTTTAACGCGGTCATGTCACGGTTTACCTTCCGGTCTTTAGTTCTGGCATAGATCTGAGTTGTGGTAAGTTTTGTATGTCCCAGCATTTTACTGACAGATTCCAGCGGCACATCGTTGTCGAGGGTTACCGTGGTTGCAAAAGTGTGTCTCGCAATGTGGGTCGTCAGGTTCTTGGTAATGCCAGCGAGATCTGCAATTTCTTTAAGATAGGCATTCATCTTTTGGTTGCTCTTAACGGGCAATAGTCTGTTCTCCACATCACGGCATGGATGATCATAGTATTTATCTAAGATCTCGACTGCTTGCGGAATGAGAGGAACGTTTGCTTCGATCTCAGTTTTTGTACGGGTGGTTTTTATCCATAAGACTTTATCCTTACCGCTTACAATATTTTGCGGAGTGAGTTTTTCTACATCAACAAAAGCGTATCCCGTAAAGCAGCAAAAAAGGAAGGTGTCCCTAACCTCATCGAGCCGTTTGATTTTAAATTCGTGTGAGGCCAATAATTCAATTTCCTCCCATTCGAGAACATCCCGATGGACTTTCCGGTAAGTACATTTGAAGGCATTAAACGGATTATGAATTAACCATTTATTATTTACCGCCAGGTTAATGATCTTTTTCAGATTTTTAATATAGCGCATAGCGGTATTATGCTCAATTACGCATTCTGTTTTTAGATACATCTCAAAACCTGAGACAAAGGCAAAGTCTATCTGATCAAGGTAGACATCATCTTTTTGAAATTGATGCTTTATAAAGCCGGAAACACGGCTTCTAACTGTATTGTACTTTGTCAGAGTTGCCTTTACAAAGTCTCTTCCTACCAGTTTTGCCAAGTCTGCATTATGCTGATCGAAAACTTCCAGCAGCATTTTTCTGTCCGGCTCTTCGCCCGAATATTGCAACTTAATTTTTTCAGCGGTAATAAATTCGTCTGTGCGCTTTAAGAATTTAAAAGCCTTATCAATCTCATCCAGTGTATCATTAATATCAGCATTGATTCTCCTAGCTTCAGGGCTTGTCCCTTTGAGAAAGCCCGTTTGCGAATCCCATTTGGTAGGGTGAACTCTTCTTTTAAGCGAGATCTCCGCACGTTTTCCTAAATAAGTGATCCTTGCATAGAGCGGTACCAGCCCTGCGGCATCTGTTTTTCGTTTGTCAGCCCAGATAAGAACTGAGAATCTTTGGGTTGTTTTCATAACACATTAATTTTTAAGTTACTTAATCGCATTAATTTGAGTTCAAATGAGCTATTTTAAGCTCAAAAAAATAATACAAGTGCTTTAAAATCAACTTATTACAAATTAATTCGGTGACTAAATTAGCGAATCAGAACAGGTCACCGAATAGGTCACCGAATGAGTCATAAATGGTGGTATGAAATGAGCGGAATTGACATAAAAAAACCGCTTAAATCAATGATTTAAGCGGTTATAAACGGTTTTGATACCTTTTTAGCGGAATGGACGGGACTCGAACCCGCGACCCCATGCGTGACAGGCATGTATTCTAACCAGCTGAACTACCACTCCGTTTGGGATGGCAAATATACTTACCATTTTTTATTACACAAGGTATTTTTTAAAAAATTATTAAATAATATTTAAGCGGCTAACTTACAATGTGTTAACAGTTATTTAAATCCAATTATGCTTAAAATAAGAATTGCAAAAGCATTAATATACACAATTTAAAACCCAATTTTGTGAAACAAATTAAAAAGGAGCTAAAAAATATTATAAATTAATATCTCTTATAAAAAGAAATTGTAGCTGATTTTCCGGGGTAGTCCCTTACTTCTGTATCGGTATAATAGCCTGTGCCGTCTGCTGCAAAACCAATTCCTTCACCTTGTGGTTCATTATTAGCATAGGGGGCATGCTGAGGCTTGGTAAGTAATCCTGATGATATACTCATATCTGCAGGAAGCTTCCAATACCATACCAGTTCATTACTTCTCAGTAAAATTTCAGTGCCATCAGGCGAAATATCACTCCCTGTTGCTTTATTAAAATATAATTGGACTACAGGTCTTAATACAGTAACAGCAGTTATGCTTTGAGGATAGCGCGCAACATATATTTTTGAAGTATTACTTTCCTTACTCGCTATATAAATATCTTTTGTAACCGGATCAACCATCAGTGTTTCTGCATTACGGGGACCATCAGGGTATTTTAATTCTATGATATCAACTGATGTAATGTTTAAAATCACGGGTAATGTCTTACCTGTTAAATCGGGCTCAGGAAAACGATATATAAATACTGAACTATATTTAGCATTATTGTCGCCAATATCACCAACATAAACATAACTTTTACCGGCCACAGGACCAGGCCCTACAGCAATATCTTCCCAATCGCGGTTGCCAACAGTGGTTAACGTGATGCTCCCTTTATCTGCGCCGCTACCATCGGTTAAATAAATTTGATTGGGATTGCCGCTATCATTATGTATATATAATAATCCCGGCGTAGCCCTGCTGGCTGCAACACCCGATATTTCAAGCAGGTCCTTCCTGGAAAGATTATTGGTAACAGGTACCGGATTAAATAGCTTAGAGATATCTAATGAGGCCGGATCATATGATGGCGTTAAAAATGATACAACTACAGGTGGAGGATGAATTACAGTAGTATCTTTTAGAGGTGCAATGGAGTTACCTGATTTTTTACAGGAAATTGTAAAAAGTATAAAAAAACATAACAGCCCCTTTTTTATATGCTTGTTATAGCTATTAAAAGGAGCTGTTATGTTTAATATCATTATTTAAAATTAGTGGTGATTACCAGTACCATTTAACTGGTAACAACCCATATCTGCTCCAGGCAGCGTTATTTCAGTTGCACCAAAGTTAGGGTCAACAGGAATACCGTTAGTAATTGGTTTAATCAAGTTGGCGTTGGTTGTGCCTTTACCCACAGCAGGTGATCCAGATTGCAGGTGGAAGTTAAAGCCATCAACTGATGCCTGGGTAATCCAAAAATTAGCGGCTGCTGGAAGCGGATAGTTTACAAACATCGGATTGTTTTTTCCTACCAGTGAAGAACCGTCATAGGTTGCACCCAAAGTATAACCAGCGCCTAATAAAGCTGCCAT
>JAQBOY010000182.1 GCA_028287805.1 Mucilaginibacter sp. | reverse complement strand
TCAGATGTTTTATATTTTACATGAGATGTTTTAATTTAAATTTATTTTTCTTTTATTATACAGGTTTTATTCTTTGCAATTAATTGATCAATTGGTCTTTTTATGTTCAACCTGTACGGATATTATTAAAATTGACCTATAATACTAAAGCTAGACGCATTAATAAAGCTAATATAAGTTGATAAAAATTCGCCATAATATATTATTATTTATAAACGTTAATTACATATTGTAAATTAATTAAACAAAACATCGTATGTTTGTATTTAATCATCAACTTGAAACCCATGAAGCTTTGCGATAAAATCGTTAATCAGATCAAAGAGGATATTACTGGCGGAAAATATAAGCCGGGTGAAAAAATACCCGCTGAACCAGCGCTAATGAAGTTATACAATGTTGGCAGATCAACCATAAGGGAGGCCATCAAAATTCTGGCTATATCAGAGATTTTAATTGTTCAGCAAGGTTCGGGAACATTTGTGAATAAAAAACTCCCCGGTATGAGCATGGAACAGCGATTGCATCGCGCTGATTTTGATGAGATCAACTTAGTAAGAGCTTTACTTGAAAAAGAAGTGGTAAAACTGGCCACACTGAATCATACAGATGAACATTTGATTAAGATAGAACAAAACCTGGCAAAGCGGAAACTGGCTATTCAGTCTGAAATACCACAGGAATGTGCAGATGCTGATATTGCATTCCATATGGCTATTGCAAATGCTTCGGGAAACAATGTATTAGCAGATCTGTATCATAGCTTTACTTTAATTATCCGTAATTTTTTCTCAGCAAGAGAGACGCAGGGCATCAGCCATTTTGCAATGAATCATTATCTGCATGAACAATTGTTCATAGCTATAAAAGCTAAAAAGATCAGTCAGGCAGAATTAGTACTTCAAAAGATCTTAGATAACAATTATTAAGGTGATAATTTATGACAATTAAGGAAAGTCCTATTCAAAGAGTACCTGTTACTAAAATAAACGGCAATCATAGTTTAGCAACCATAGATAAACTTGCTATAGAAGAACCATTAGAAATAAGGCTCGCTTTTGGTGCAGGATTGAACAGGACAGTAAAAAATATTTCGGTAACCATGCGCACACCCGGCAGCGATGCGGAACTGGCAACTGGTTTTTTATTTACGGAAGGTATAATAAAAGACAAGAATGACCTCGCTTCTGTGGCTCATTGCTTTATTGCCTGCGCAGAGAATAAAGAAAACGTGATACAGGTTGAGCTGGGTGAAACTGCAATACCGGAACTAAAAAATACAGAACGCAATTTTTATACCACCTCAAGCTGTGGTGTTTGTGGTAAAGGATCAATTGCTGCCATAAAAACTGTAAGCGCTTTTCAGCCCGGCCAAAACAATGATTTTTTTATTACCCGTGAAATGATGCTGGAGCTACCTGATCGTTTAAGGCTTTACCAGGATATTTTTGATGTTACCGGAGGCTTGCATGCCTGCGCTTTGTTCAATACTAATGGAGAACTTTTATTGCTTCGTGAAGATGTGGGCAGGCATAATGCGTTGGACAAACTAATTGGCGCCGCGTTAGAAAGAGATTTGTTACCGCTGAAAAACGCCGTGCTATTATTAAGTGGCAGGGCCAGTTTTGAATTGATACAAAAAGCAGCTATGGCAGGCATCACTATTATTGGAGCAATTGGAGCTCCCTCAAGTTTGGCGGTACAACTGGCCGGCGAGTTTGGAATAACCTTAGTTGGTTTTTTACGTCAGCAACGATTTAATATTTATACAATGGAACAACGCATTTTAATGCCGAAGTATGAAAATTAGAATTAAAGGAAACGCATTGCGGTATCGCCTTACTAAAAGTGATATCTCAGGCTTAGCCAATAATGGCTACTTACAGGAACAAACCAGTTTTGCAGAGCAACCGTTAATTTATGCATTAAAGGCTGTAGAAGATGATACATTGAGTGCAGGGTTTTATGGCAATACCATAACCCTATTTATGCCAAAGCAAATGGTCGCTGAACTAATCAATACAGAAAAGATTGGTTTTGAAGCTAAAAGCGGTGCTCTGCAACTGCTGGTTGAAAAAGATTTTACCTGCCTGGATAATGTGGATGAAGATCAGAGCGATAATTATCCTAACCCACTGGCAATTCAAAAGAACTAAATTATATTAGCTATGGCAACAAATAAAGAGGTCCCTTCAGCTGAAAACCCGGAAAAGTTATTGAATTTAAAATCAACCGGGCCTAAAAAATGGGCAGCCGGTATCCCGGCTGTTGCAGCAGCTTTAAGTGACGTAATTGAGGAAGGAATTCCTTTTAGAGGAACAGGGGCATTATTTGTGATGAACCAGAAAGGAGGCTTTGATTGTTCAAGCTGCGCCTGGCCTGATCCGGATGATGACCGGTCGCCGGTTGGTGAGTATTGTGAGAATGGAGCGAAAGCGCTGGCAGAAGAAGCAACGACTAAAAAAGTAACGGCTGAATTTTTTGCGCAGAATTCTGTAGTTGACCTGGCTAATTTAACCGACTTTGAGATCGGTAAAAAAGGACGGTTGACGGAACCTATGTATTTGCCTGAAGGAGGCACTCATTACCAGCCCATTAGTTGGGATAACGCCTTTGCAAAAATTGCCGGACATTTAAATGCGCTGAAATCACCGGATGAGGCTATTTTTTATACATCTGGCCGTACCAGTAATGAAACATCCTTTTTGTATCAGCTATTTGCAAAAGAGTTTGGCACCAATAATATGCCCGATTGCTCTAACATGTGTCATGAATCCTCGGGTACCGCTTTGAGGCCGACAATTGGTATTGGCAAAGGAACGGTAACGCTGAATGATTTTTACGATACAGACCTGGTAGTCATCATCGGTCATAATCCGGGCACTAATGCACCACGTATGATGTCGGCGCTGGAGAAGGGGAAAAAGAACGGGGCAAAGATCATCGCCATCAATCCTTTGCCTGAAGCCGGTTTAATGGCTTTCAGAAATCCACAGGAGATCAAAGGAGTTTTAGGAACAGGCGCACAGTTGGCAGACCTTTATCTTCCGGTTAAAATAAACGGTGATATGGCTTTGTTAAAAGCTTTTGAAATGCTGCTGCTTGAAGCAGAAAAAGCATCGCCCGGAAAAGTACTGGACAATGATTTTATTGCAAAAAACACTGTCGGTTATAGTGAGTTTATTGAACAGTTTACCAACTATGAGTTAGACGAACTGGCCATTGCAGCCGGGTTGTCGTCAGCAGATATTCGCCTTGCGGCAGATAAGATGGCAAATAATAAACGCATAATTTTTTGCTGGGGCATGGGCTTAACGCAGCAGCCCAAAGGCGTGGACATGATCAGGGAGATAGTTA
>JAQBOY010000171.1 GCA_028287805.1 Mucilaginibacter sp. | reverse complement strand
CATAGCCAGGTTCGCCCGGGAACGGTATAGTATGGAATATCCATTCTTGTTTTCCTGTAATTACATTAAAAGCCCTGAGGTGCCCAGGCCCTGAAAATAGATTTTCCCCCGGGGCGGAGCCAAGAAGCAGCAGATTTTGATAGATATGACCCGGAGTAGTAGATGCAGCACGACCCATTAATGCGGGATCCCGGTCAAGCCCTTGTTTTAGATCGACAGCACCGTTGATGCCAAAAGTGAGAATTGATTTTCCTGTATTGGCATCAATAGCCTGTAACGAATTACCCAGGCAGATCATCAATCTTTTTTGTTTTTTGTCCGGGCTTTCCCAAAAGTTAATTCCCCGCTGAATTATTCCTTTAAGGTTTGCATGTATCCATAATTCTTTACCTGTTGTGGCATCAATAGCTACTAAAGAACTGTTCTTTGCCAGCAGATACATAATATTGTCTACAATGATGGGATTAAACCTATAAGCAGAATTATCACCACTGGGATACACAAAAGCCGGTTCAAGCTTTTTTACATTTTGTTTGGTTACCTGAGTAAATACTACAAATTTGGAATGATCGGGGCCACCGCCAAAATCTTTCCACTGTACATGCTGACCCGAAGCTGTGGAGGGTGAAGGTTTTTTCTTACCCGGCGGAACAGTACTGCTACTTATTGGAACCATGGCAATGCCGGCAAGAATAGCTATGCTTAATAGCAGGACTTTCGGGCTTCGCAAGCAAAAAAGTTTAAAAAGTAAATTTAGTTTCATCGTTAATTGTATCTATAATTGGCAATTTAATTTCCTCTGTAAAACATATTTTCCGGCTGGCCTGAATTTGAATTCCAGACTCAATAGCATCAGCTACCAGCCATTAAGTATGGTATAGCTCACCTATGCTTAACTGGTAAACCATCCCGCACCGGCGATATTAATCATTACAATTTATTACAGCGCAAGGCACTGCTTTAAATGAAATTTCATATTAGGTTTTATTTATATTTAGGTTATATTTTATGGGAGATAAAATAATTGTTAGGCAAAACAATATACGATTATTAATATTTACTTAAAAAAACCTTAAAAAGTGTAAGTAAAGAAATTGCGCGTTTTTAATTGAAATCTATTTGATCTATCCAACTCTACGGGTAAAGGATCCAAATGGTGATATATGGTTTTTTTCGGGTAAGCAGCCAAAAAGAATTACGAATCGTATTTTCTAATAAATATCTTACTGACTTGTTATTAAAGTTATTGAGTGACTTATGTTAGAAGGAATGTCCTCATTATCATAACTATATTCAGGTAATGTATGTATGTAAAGCTATTACAGCATTATTAATTATCAATAAAATATAAAAAACTGATATTGATAAAAAGCTATATTAGGAGATTCTTATTTGTTTTTTTGGAACGTTAAATAATATCAGGGATTATTTATACAACAAAAAAGCAAACTAAGTTAGGGCTGAAAATAGTTTATTAAATGAAGAGAATTTTATACCTGTTAATTATTTTTATTCTTATAGCACGTGTGGTAACGGCACAGCAAAAACCGCAATACACGCAATATGTTTTTAATAACTATCTCTTAAACCCCGCGGTAAGCGGTATTGAAAATTATACGGATGTAAAAGCCGGATACCGCAGCCAATGGACTGGATTAACAGGAGCTCCTGTAACCAGTTATTTAACAGTAAATGCGCCCATCGGGCAAAATTTTATACAGGGAGATGCCACTGCTTTTCCGGCTGGTGGCGGAATAAATCCTTCCAGCAGGTTGTATACGCAAAATTATCAGGCCGCTGAGCCACATCATGGCATTGGCTTTACGCTGGTTACAGATAAGGCAGGCCCGATTACACAAACCAACATCGACGTCACTTACGCCTATCACCTTGGCATTACAAGCCGTTTGAATTTAGCGGTAGGTGTAGCAGCAGGAGTTGCCCGTACTGCGTTAAACACTTCGGAAATAACCCTTGAAACTGCACTTGACCCGGCAATTGCCAATGGAAACAACAGCCAATGGAAACCAGATTTAGGGGCGGGTTTATGGTTATATTCATCAAATTATTATTTCGGTGCTTCGGTGCAGCAATTATTGCCCCAAAATCTTTATTTTTCTACCTCAACGGCTACTGCTAACGCCAATAAAACGGTGCCGCACTACTTTTTTACCGGAGGTGTAAAACTATTTTTATCAGATGATCTTACCCTTTTACCATCATTTCTGGTTAAAGAGATTCAACCTGTTCCGTTAACCTATGATGTTAATTTGAAGATGTCCTTTCAGGATAAATTTTGGCTTGGCGGATCCTATCGCCACCTTGACTCATTTGGAATACTGGCCGGTTTTAACCTGAACTCATTCCTTAATGTTGGTTATTCCTATGATATAACTACGTCAGCATTAAACAGCGTAAGCAACGGTACACATGAAATTGTAATAGGTCTTTTATTAAATAATATTTACAAGGTAACCTGTCCGCAACATGGGTTTTAGTTATTGGTCAATAGTCAATAGTCATTAGTCATTAGTCATTAGTCATTAGTCAATGGGGCTGTGGTCAATAGTTTTGATCGTGGCTATTATGCATTAAGAAAATAAGTTGCTTTTATGCATTTGCACTAATACAGGTTTGCAAATAGGTGAGTTTTTTAATGACTATTGACTAATGACCACTCACCACTCACCATCCTATAGTTCTTTCCTTAATCGCGCTACGGGGATATTCATTTGCTCACGGTACTTGGCAACGGTGCGGCGGGCTATATTATAACCTGCATCTTTAAGTATATCTGTTAACTTTTCATCGGCCAGTGGATGACGTTTATCTTCCTTGCCAATATGTTCTTCCAGTATCTTTTTAACTTCTTTGTTAGATACTTCTTCGCCGCTTTCGGTTTGAATTGCTTCTGAAAAGAATGATTTTAGCAAGAATGTTCCATGTTCTGTTTGTACATATTTTGAATTGGCTACCCTTGATACTGTTGAAATATCCATCCCTATCTTATCTGCAATATCTTTCAGGATCATAGGTTTTAAGCTCTTATCATCACCGGTTAAAAAAAACTCATACTGATATTGCATAATTGCATTCATGGTTTTTAACAGTGTTTGCTGCCGCTGTTTAATGGCATCAATAAACCATTTTGCCGAATCAAGCTTTTGTTTAACAAATTGTACAGCTTCTTTTAGTTTTTTATCTTTTTGCGAAGCTTTATCATAATGCTGAAACATCTCCTGGTAGGAGCGGCTTACTCTTAACTCGGGCGCATTTTTTGAATTTAAGGTAAGTATAAGTACACCATCACTGTTTTTAATGTGAAAGTCCGGAATAACCTGCATTTGCTTGGTATTCACTTCATTTGAGTCGCCGGGCTTTGGATTAAGTTTTAAAATTTCATTTACCACCCCGCGCAATTCCTCGGAAGTCATATTTAATGATTTTTCCAGCTTATCATAATGCTTTCGGGTAAACTCATCCAAATAATGTTCAACAACCAGTATCGCTTTTTTTACGATGGGGTCATTTATATCTTTTTTCCGAAGCTGAATCAGCAAGCACTCCTGCAAGCTGCGGGCGCCTACGCCTGGAGGGTCAAAGCTTTGGATCACTTTTAACATATCCTCCACTTCCTCATCCTCGGCCATTACGTTTTGCGAAAATGCAAGGTCGTCTGTGATTGACATTATTGGCCTGCGTAAATAGCCGTCATCATCTAAACTGCCTATTATTTGCCTGGCAATTCTAAAATCCTTATCCGAAAGCGGGAGCATATCCAGCTGTGATTGTAAACTTTCAAAAAACGAGCTTTGTACAGCAATAGGAATCTCCTTCCGTTCATCCTCATCATCGCCATTTTGATCATAGCGCGATCCATAATCATTTACATTATCTTCCTGCAAATAATCATCTATATTAAATTCATCTGCCTCGCCTTTTTCTTCTTCGCTATTATAAGTATCCTCATCCGGGTCGCGGTCGGGGTATTGTTCCTCAGGTTCATTTAAGTTGGTTAAGCTTAAATCTTCAAGGGCCGGATTTTCTTCGAGCTCTTCTTTTATCCGGGTATCTAACGAAACAGTAGGCACCTGCAACAATTTAATAAATTGTATTTGTTGCGGAGAAAGTTTTTGTAAAAGTTTTTGTTGAAGATTTTGTTTAAGCATAGATAAAGCCAAAAATACATCAATTACCACTAACTTTAAAAATAAGTTAATGTAAGGGCGTAATGATGTAAATACTAAAAGAAATATTTTGTTTGGGGGGTATGGTATTTTATTGATAACTTTAATGAAATAGACCTGATTATGAGCATTGTAAAAGAATTTAAAGAATTTGCCATGCGTGGCAATGTTGTTGATTTAGCAGTAGGCGTAATTATTGGAGCTGCTTTTGGTAAAATAGTGGCTTCATTGGTAAGTGATATTATAATGCCACCGCTTGGTTTGCTGCTTAACGGCATTGATTTTAAAGACCTGAAATACGTATTAAAACCCGCAGTTGGTAAAATACCTGCAACCTCTATTAACTATGGCCTATTTGTTAATAATGTGATTGATTTTTTAATTGTGGCCTTTTGTATTTTCCTGGTTGTAAAAGGAATCAACTCATTAAAAAGAAAAGAAGTGGCGGCACCAGATCCGGGGCCTGCACCAACAAAAGAAGAGGTATTACTTACAGATATTCGTGATATATTGTCAAGGCAGAAGTAGATTTAGTTATATAGATAATATTATCACCTAAAATGTCTTAGACAATTTAGGGTCGGTTAAAATAATATAATCACCCATTAGCTTTAATTTACTCCAATCAGGATCATCATAATTATTATTATCTGAATAAACGGCGATAGTTGCAACTCTGGCTTTTGGGGCATATTTTTTAAGTTGCGAAACTATACCCAGGTGTTCTTCACTATGAAAGCCGCCATTAATTTGCAGTAGCTTATAATTTTTATGTTTTTTATAAAACCGGGCAATTGACCACCCCATAGTTGCATCCCATAAATTTTGCGCCTGGTACATTTGCATACCGCCCATTACAGCATGGCCACCCATAATATTTACAAATTTTTCATAATAAGGACCGGTTGTGGTATCAATAGGGAGTGGGGGCAGGTATGATTTCGCCACAGCATCTAATTGCAGTAAACTATTAAGCCCTCCGGCACTAACCATATGTGTATAACGCGATGGCGCATTAGCCGCATTAACCGGTAAGTTATTAGTTTTAGCTAATTCAATTAAAGGCCTGTAATCTTTATAATTGGGCCAGGTACGTGCATCGGTTATTAAACTTTTTTCACGTATTAATCCCTTTAAATATTCATTTAAAACGGTTTGGCAATCGGTTTCAAACATTTCCATTGATAGCGCTACCTTATCCGGATATTTGCCAGCCAGTTTTTTTAATAATTCAAATTCCAGGTAATGCCCTGTTGAATCATTATGTTCTTCACCAAAAAATAAAACATCGGCCCCGGCCATATCATTAACAATATCATCCACAGATACCTGTTTTTGCCTTGAAGTGCTGTATATTTTATAATGCTGTGCTATTGTATCCTGGCTTATGGCATAAAAAGGAAGTATAAGCAGGAGAAAAATTAATTTTTTCATTATTGGGTTGATAGCGAGTAGTTGATTAATGGGCAGTTTTTCTTTCACACCATTTCAACGTTTAACTTAATATAATGATTTCATATATATGCAACAAACTTAATCAAACTGCCCGCTTCATCAACTTTCAACTAATATTTGAAAAGTTTAAAAATTACGCTACATTTGCACTCCTGTTTTTGAAAACAACGGATAGAATAGAAAGTCATGAAAAGAACGTTCCAGCCTTCACAAAGAAAAAGAAGAAATAAGCACGGTTTCCGTGAGCGTATGTCATCTGCTAACGGTAGAAGAATATTAGCAGCAAGAAGAGCCAAAGGCAGAAAAAGATTGTCAGTATCTGACGAGCGTCGTCATAAAGCATAAGCTGGTTATTACTCCTTTTGCAGGGGTGTGAGCCGGATATTTAACTAAATTACGGTTCAGGATTAGCAAAATGTATACTTTTAAAAAAGAAGAACGGTTATGTAATAAAAAGCTTATTGACAGGCTTTTTCATAACGGTTCTTCTTTTTTATGTTATCCCTTTAAAATCTCCTGGTTTTTAAATACTGAGCAGCAGCCCGCTTGCGCACAGGTTTTATTTTCGGTTTCTAAAAAACGTTTTAAACGTGCTGTGGATCGTAATTTACTCAAACGGCGCATGCGCGAAGCTTACCGGCTAAATAAACAACAGCAATTATATCATACGCTTAACGATGCTGATAAAAGGATTGTGTTTTCATTAGGTTATATTGGAAAAGAGATTGTTCCGTATGATCTTATAGAAAAAAAGATGCTGAAGCTTTTAAACCAGCTTAGCCAGGAAATTTCCAAATGAAAACTATTGCAGGTATATTAAAAGCTATTATTGGCAGTGTTTTTATTTTGCTGATTAAAATTTATCAGTATTTTATTTCACCCCTTAGCGGAGCCTCATGCCGTTATACCCCTACCTGCTCCCAGTATGGGGTAGAGGCTATAAAAAAATACGGCGCTTTTAAAGGGGGATGGTTAACTTTGAAACGTATTGCCAGTTGCAATCCCTGGGGTGGGCATGGGCATGATCCGGTACCTTGAAACTATGAGCTATATATTACAAATTGAAACCGCCACCACTATATGTTCTGTTGCTTTGGCAAAAGATGGAAATGTATTGGCCTTTAAACAATTGGATGAACGTAATATACACGCCGAAATAATAACCCTTTTTATTGAAGAATTAATTAAAGGAGCTGCTATACAATTTAATGATTTAGATGCTATAGCAGTAAGTTGCGGCCCAGGCTCCTACACCGGTCTTCGTATTGGTGTATCAACCGCTAAAGGCTTATGTTTTGCATTGGATAAACCTTTAATAGCTATTGAAACTTTAGAAGCTATGGCTTATGGTGTTATTAACCAGGGAGTGTATAAGGATATATTGCTTTGCCCTATGATTGATGCCAGGCGAATGGAAGTATATACTGCTTTATTTGATATAGCCGGTAATAAAATTGAAGAAGTAACAGCAAAGATTATTGATGAAGAGAGCTTTCATAACCAATTACAAAGTAATAAAATATTATTTTTTGGAGATGGCGCTGAAAAATGCCGGGCAGTTTTAGGTGAAAACCCTAACGCTCTTTTTTTATCCGGATTTGCTAATTCAGCCAATTACCTTACCCAACGGGCATTTGAAAAATTTATAAAAAATGATTTTGAAGATGTTGCCTATTTTGAACCTTATTATCTCAAAGATTTTATTGCAGGAAAAAAAAACACATAGTTATTTAAATTTATCTTTTTTAAAGATACGATCAAATAACTGTCCTAACGGCCCTTTTTCTCCCATTGGAACACTACTTGCATTCATAGGATGTTCAATAAGCGGCCCAAATTTCATTGAAAATCCTATAAAAAAATCGGCTCCTGTAGAAGCAGTTGGCCTTGTTAATCCTTGAATCTGGGTAGCAACAGGGTTGAGCGCAGATGTAATAAAAGCTCCCGTTTGAAAAAGCCTTTCGCTACCAATAAAAAATTCGGCATTGGATGATTTGATCATAAACTGGCTGCCAAAATTAAACAGCTTTAAGTCATTGTATGCCGAAGTGAACGTTAGGCTGTAATTCTGATATTGAACCGGAGTAACCAATACTACTGTAAAACCGCTATAAAACAGCTCTTTAGATGCGATAAGGGTAGGCGCAAATTTAAATAACTTATTGTAATCAAGCCAAAAGACTTTCATCGCGCTTAATTCCAGCAATCCGTTTGTTGGCGAATTAAAACTGTTAATTGTTGGCTTAGTTTTAACCAGATAAGCAAATTTCTGGTAAACGCTGTCTTCTCTGTATGGCGTTGTCAAGCCATGAATTGTGGCACTATTAGGAGAATTAAAATTATTAAAATTATAAATGCCTGAAGTTTTATTCCAGTGAATAAAACCGAGATCTTTAAGGTTGGTCTGGATGGTATAACCGTCCTCTGTTTTATAGGATGTGCCTATGCTAATTGATAAACCGGGATTATGAAATGCAGGGATTAAATTTTGCGC
>JAQBOY010000164.1 GCA_028287805.1 Mucilaginibacter sp. | reverse complement strand
TCATGCTACCAAAGGTGCTGTACAGGCTTTACTTGCAAAAGTTTATGCCCAGGAAGGTAAGTATCAGCAATGTTTAGATTATTGCAACAAGGTAATTACCAGTGGGCAGTACAGCCTGGTACCTAACTATGCTACCTTGTTTGATGGAACTAAAAATACAACAGAGTCTATATTTGAAATCCAGCATTCGGCAGCAAGTGGGTTCACTACCTATAATACCTCGCTGTTTTTACCAGCCCAGTTTGGGACTTACTCTTTCAAAAAATTTGATCTTCCTACAGCTAATATTATTTCACTATTCAAATCGCAGAATGACAATATACGTTTGAATGCATCTGTTTACCAGGCAACTGTAGACGCAGAGGGCCTTGCCGCCGGCGACCCGATACCGGCACCGTATACAACTGCATCACCCACAGTGCCTTTCCTTTACAAATGGAAAACCAATATATCGCAATTTGGCGGCGGTACAGATAATAATATACTGTTACGTTTAGCTGATATCATTTTGTTAAAAGCGGAGGCATTAAATAACTTGGGGCAAACAGCAGCAGCAGTTCCGTTGGTTAACCAGATCAGGGCAAGGGTAAAGCTTGCTCCAATCACCGTATCATCTAAAACAGATGTTGCACTGGCCATTTTAACAGAAAGAAGAATGGAGTTAGCGTTTGAAGGACACCGCTGGAATGACCTATTAAGATTTGGTGCCCAATACACGGTCACCTTAATAAAAGGTCAGGTTGATCCTTTTGGAAAGCCCTTTAACTATCCTATTAATCAGGCTAAATTGTTACTGCCTGTACCTTATAATGAGATCCAGCTTGATGGGAACTTAACCCAAATCCCCGGTTATTAATCTGATAATAAGCTGCAATATTTTTATTGCAGCTTTTTATTTGAATGTTTTATATATAATTGTTCAGTTTTTGATAATGAAATATGAGTAAGCGTAAATCTTTAATTTTTACTTTATTAGCAGCCCTGTGTTTACAATCTGTTTTTGTTAAAGCTCAAAGTAGCGTGCAGTTAAAAAACAAACCGCAACTTTGGCTAACAGATCCGTCTGATTCCATTTTATTTAAACGGCAGGATCAAAAAATCGCGCCTGCAGATAAAACCGGGAGTATACCAGTTATAACCGTTGATAAAAGTAAAGTTTATCAGCAAATGGATGGTTTCGGATTTGCTTTAACAGGTGGCAGTGCCATGCTTATTCATCAAATGAGCGATGTAAAACAAGCCCAATTGTTAAACGAGTTATTTGGCCAAAATAAAAACGACATTGGTGTTAGCTATTTAAGAATAAGCATAGGTGCGTCAGACCTTGATGATCATGTTTTTTCATATGATGACCTGCCGGCTGGCGAAACAGACACAATCCTGAAAAAATTTAGTTTGGCCAATGATGAAAAAGCATTGATCCCGGTACTGAAAAAAATACTTGTCTTAAACCCAAATATCAAGATACTTGCCTCTCCATGGAGCCCGCCAACATGGATGAAAACAAATAACAGCACTATTGGTGGCAATCTAAAGCCCGAATACTATCATGCTTACGCACAATATTTGATAAAATATATAAAGGGTATGCAGGCAAATGGTATCCGGATAGACGCGCTGACTCTTCAAAATGAGCCTTTAAACCCGAAAAATAACCCGAGTATGGTTATGGAGGCCCCGGAACAGGCCAGTTTTATAGCCAAAAACGTTGGCCCTGAATTCAAGGCTGCCGGTATTAAAACAAAAATAGTTTTATATGATCATAATGCCGACAGGCCGGATTATCCGATTACCGTTCTGAATAACCCCGATGCGAGAAAATATGTAGATGGTTCGGCATTTCACCTGTACGGGGGCCAGATAGAGGCGCTTACACAGGTGCACAATGCTTACCCTGATAAAAATTTATATTTTACGGAGGAGTGGGTAGGGGCGCCCGGCGACCTGAAAAAGGAACTACGCTTTCATATGAAGGATATAATTATTGGTGCCCCAAGAAATTGGTGCAGAAATGTTATTGAATGGAATTTGGCCTCAGACCAGAATCAGAACCCGCATACACCAGGAGGTTGCGACCGCTGCCTTGGGGCCATCACCATAAATAAAGATCAGATTATCAGGAACCCCGCCTATTATGTTATTGCCCATGCATCAAAATTTGTAAGGCCTGGCTCAAAGCGCATAGCATCTAACTATATAACCGAGCTCCCTAATGTTGCTTTTATTACTCCGGCAGGCAAAGTGGTGCTTATTGTTTTTAACAACAATGGCCAATCTGCACAAAAGTTCAATATCAAATATGATAATAATCAAGTATCCTCTGTTTTAAACGCAAATGCAGTTGGCACTTACGTTTTATAATACTTTAAGCTCTTTCAGTTACCACTTTTATAAGCTCTCCACTGGTCTTTAGCGCAGCGTAACTTCGACCTGAAAAAGGAACTAAGCTTTCAGCTTGCCAACTGAACGCTTGAGCGGGCGAGGTTGTTCATAGCATATAAACCGCTACCAGGTAAACGGTTTGCATGTATCTTAGCTGTTAGCAAATGAAATATATCTTTTTATTTCATTTGCTAAAAAAT
>JAQBOY010000106.1 GCA_028287805.1 Mucilaginibacter sp. | reverse complement strand
GTGGTTTCAAAAAAGGAACCAGCAATAATTCCTAAAATCAAAGAGACGATCAGCGTCTCCGTTACCGGTAAAGTTACGGATACTGCAGGAGCAGCCTTATCCAGCGCCACCATAAAAATTAAAGGCACGAATAAGATAGCGCTAACAGATGCTGAAGGGACGTTTTCTATAAATGCACAACCGGGTGACGAAATTGAAGTATCATTTATAGGTTTTGAGACCTACTCTTTCAAGGTGAAAAACGATCAGCCTTTTCAACTAATTCCCTTGCGCGCAATGTCTTCTAAATTGAATGAAGTAAGCGTGGTCTCCAATGGATATCAAACTCTACCTAGGGAAAGAGCCACTGGATCATTTACGCAAATTGATAATACACTTATCAACCGATCCGTATCCACCAATATTTTAGACCGGCTAAACGGTGTATCCAGCGGACTGATTTTCAATAACAATGGTGACCACCAATTTGGCCAAGCCAATATTGAAATACGCGGGCGTGCAACGTTATTTTCAAATCCAAATCCCTTAATTGTAGTAGATAATTTTCCCTATGATGGCGATCTGAATAATATTAATCCTAATGACATAGAAAGCATAACAATTCTAAAAGATGCGGCAGCAGCATCGGCATGGGGATCGCGAAGTGGCAACGGGGTCATTGTTATCACCACCAAAAAAGGACGTCTAAATTCGGGGCCGGTAGTGAGCATCAATGCCAATACAACCATAGGGGAAAAACCAAACCTCTATTATACACCACAATTAAGTTCTGCTGAATATATCGGAATAGAACAGTTCTTGTTTAACAAAGGGGCTTACAATACGGCTATTAATAATGGATACTCTGCATTATCACCCGCAGTTCAAATTTTTCTGGCCAAAAGAAACGGCATTATTTCGGCTGCCGATTCCCTGGCCCAGATCAATACTTTAAAAGGTTATGACGTCCGGCAACAGTTACTGAAATATTATTACAGGCCAAGCGTAAATCAACAATACCAGGCCAGTATAAGTGGTGGCAGTGCTATACAAAAGTATTTTGTCTCTGTAGGTTACGACAAGAACCTTAACAATTTGGTAAACAGTGGTTATGACAGGGTTAGTTTGAATGCCAGCAATACCTATTACCTGTTAAAAAACAGGTTGGAACTCTTCACCAATATTATATATACGGGAAGTACTACTAACTCAGGACCAGTATTCGCCGCAACTGATCCCTATAATCAAATTGCGGACGCAAATGGAAACCCTCAGCCTGTAGCCAATACTCTACGGCTGTCTTATGCCGCTGCAGCAGGAAATGGAAAGCTATTAAATTGGCTGTATGAACCGTTGGACGAACTCAATAATGGTTACAGCAATACAACCGCCAAACAAACAGATTACCGAATTAATCTTTCCTTAAGCTATAAAATTTTCAAGAGCTTAAAAGCTTCGGCATTATATAACTATGAAAAAGGTATTACGGAAACCAATAATTTGAATCAGTTGCAATCTTACTATACCCGTAATTTGATAAACACCTACACGCAGATCAATGCTGCGACCGGAGTGGTAACGCATCCAATACCATTAGGAGGGATTTTAAATAACAACCGGACGGATATTGCCTCAAATGACGGGCGTTTCCAACTGAATTATGAAGATTCCTGGGGCAAACATGCTATAAACGCGGTAGCAGGTACAGAAATTGATGATTATACGTCCCTTAACAGCACTTATACACTTTATGGTTACAATCCTGAAACCGCTACAAATCAAAATTCTGCAATAAATTACACGGTCAACTATCCATATTTTTATGTGGGAAACACAGGCCGGATTACTCCTAATATGACCCAGTTAGGCACAACAAATCGGTTTTTTTCAGCCTACTTTAACGGCTCCTATATTTACGCTGACAAGTATATCGCTTCATTGAGTGCACGAAGAGATGAATCTAATCTTTTCGGCGTAGCAGAAAATCAAAAAGGCGTGCCGCTTTGGAGCACAGGACTGGCCTGGATTGCCAGCAAGGAGAAATTTTATAAATCAGATTGGCTTCCTTTATTAAAGTTAAGGGTCACTTACGGATACACCGGGAATGTGAATACTAGTATTTCAGCTTACCTGACGGCAATAAGCGGCCTGCTCAATCAGACCTACAATATTCCCTATAACCAAATTGCAAATCCTCCAAATCCGTCTTTAAGGTGGGAAAAGGACCGGAATATAAATCTGGGTGTTGATTTTGCAATAAGAGGAAACCGGCTTAGCGGCAGTATCGATTATTGGGTAAAAGATGGCATGGACCTGATTGGCAACAGTCCTATAGCGCCGCAAACAGGTATTACGCTGTATATGGGGAATTCCGCTAATACTTCGACAAAAGGAGTTGACATGCAAATTAACAGCATTAATGTGGAAGGAAAATTCAGGTGGCTAACCACACTGTTATATAACCACCGACAAAGTGTGGTAACAGCTTATATGGTAAGTAACGGAACCAACTTAAACGTGGTTTCTGGCAATTATAATAACCCGCTAAAGGGTTATCCCTATTACGCTATTTTTAGCTTTAAGTATGCGGGCCTTAACAATACCGGTAATCCGCAGGGATATTTAAATGGGCAGTTAAGCACTGATTATACCGGTATAATGAATGCTACGAACCGGGCTGAATTAGTTTACAATGGTTCCGCTACCCCAACATCGTTTGGTAGTTTGCGCAACTCTTTTGGTTATAAAGCCTTTGATCTCTCTTTCAACATTACCTATAAATTTGGTTATTACTTCAGAAGAAGCTCATTAAACAATGGTACACTTTACGCTACCGCAGGCGGCGCCAGTAGCTACCAGGAGGCTGATTATAGCAACCAGTGGCAAAAACCGGGCGACGAGCTAATCACTAACGTACCTGCTTTAATTTATCCGGCCAATTCCTTACGTACGAATTTATATACCTATTCCGATATACTGGTACAAAAGGGGGATAACATTCGATTCCAGGATCTCCGTATGGGATACACAATCGCCAAAAAACCTTATCTGCCCTTTAGAAACCTGAACGTATATACCTATATCAATAATATTGGAATTCTATGGCGGGCAAACAAATATCATATAGACCCTGATTATCCTGTCGGCATACCGGTTCCGCGTACCATTGCATTCGGGGTTAAAGCTGATTTATAAGTGAATTACCAATTAAATTAAAGAAAATGAAAAATATACTATACTGGATATATACAATAAGCCTGCTATTGGGCTTAAGTGCTTGCCGTAAATCCGAGTTTTTGAATAAAAAACCGATTACCAATATTTTAACACCGACTACGTTAACCGATTTTCAAAACCTGCTGGAAAATACAGACGTCATGAATTTAACAGGTGGTTTGGCGCAGATTTCAGCCGACGAGTATGTCGTAAGTGATGCCAGCTGGCCTTCAGGAACTGCTACAGAACGTAATTCCTACATTTGGGCAAAAGATATTTATGCCGGCGATGTAGGCATACAAGACTGGAATGAATTATATCAACAGGTTTTTTACGCTAACAACGTGCTCGATGGCTTGGCAAAGTCTGACAGTGTTGCCAGTCCGCAAGGTCAATACGTAAAGGGCTGGGCATTGTTCATCCGTGCGTTTGCGTTTTACGATCTAACCCGAACTTTTTGTAAAGCTTATGATGCGAGCACGGCAACCACAGACTTGGGCATCCCCCTTAAGCTCAAGTCTGGCATAGACAATATTGAACAACGGGCAACGCTGCAACAAAGCTTTGAACAGATTTTCAGCGATCTGACAACAGCAGCAGCGTTGCTACCTGCGACAAGGCCTTCGGCAAATTTAAACCGACCATCAAAAATGGCCGTTTATGCCTTATTAGCGCGTATATACCTGGATATGCGAAATTATGTGCAGGCTGGAAATTACGCAGACCAATGTTTAGGCCTATATAATACACTAATTGATTATAATACGGTAAGTACGACGGCTGCAACACCGTTCTCCACGACCAATGATGAACTCATTTATAATGCACACCAGGTAGTTGCCTATGGCGATTTTACCATTAATCTGGCGAGTTGCCTGGGAAAAGTACCCGCTACTATCATTAATTCATACGCGGTAAACGATCTGCGGCTACCTATTTACTTTGCTAAACTCCCGGATGGCACTTATTATCGGAAAAGAGGCTATTACGGACTGGGGCTCTATTCGTTTACCGGGCTTGCGACCGATGAGCTATACCTGATAAAAGCAGAGTGCCTGGCGCGTAATGGTCAAACTGCTCCAGCTATGCGGGTATTAAACCAATTGCTGATTAAACGCTATGTGAATACCAGTCCTTATATTCCATTAACCGCCAGCACTTCCGCAATAGCACTCACCACTATTTTGTCGGAACGTCGTAAGGAGCTGATGTGGCGTGGAATACGCTGGTACGATCTAAAACGCCTGAATAAAGAAGGCGCTGATATTACGTTAAGCCGTGTCGTTAACGGAACAACCTACTCATTGCTCCCAAATGACAATCATTGGGTTCTCCCTATACCCGGTGATGAGATTGCGTTAAGCGGCATACAACAAAATCCGAGGTAAAGATTTATAGAAGTCATTATCACAGAACCACTATTAAATAAAAAACACATGAAAACCTTTTTGACAAATAAAAACACCCGGATTTTATTGATAAGCTGTCTGTTAATTGCTTTCAGACCTTGTGCATGGGCACAAACAACAAGTAAAAAATTATTCATTGTAATTGATGTAATTGCAGAAGATACGGCCATGTTGCATGGCAATTCGATAGCATTCAATATGAGTAAATCAGACATTAATACTAGTTATCCGGGTTACACGAAATCCTATTCACAACGAATTAATTCCCCAAAAACGCGAATGGTAATCCCTTTATCAACGCCGGTTAATTATGGAAGAATAGAACTTGATAATAAAACAGCTGATGCATTCAAACCACTTAATAACGGGAACAATTTATTTCTTTTTCAAAGTGGTGATACCATAGAATTACACCTGTCCAATCATAAAAAAGGCGCTTTTTTTACGGGTAAAAATACTAACAAGTATAATTGTATGTATAGAATTAGCAATAACGCTGATATCGTATCTTTTAGTCAATCTAATTCCTATTTTAAATCGAAAAATTTTGCTGCCGCTTTTACCAGTAAAAAGCTTCAATATGATTCCATATACGCCGTTCAGGAAAGAATACTAAGGGAATTTGAGGGAAAATTCAACAGAGAGGTATTTAATTTGATTGGTATAGATTGCCAGTCTGCTTATCATCAGCGCATAATTGAACTGTATTATGGAATTCCGTTTATGATAAAGGGATATGAGGAGCAAATTGAAACAGCCAAAGGTTTATTTATTAAAGAATATGGCAATTATAAGGAGCCACTTATTAAAGACCGGTCCTTGTTCGTTAAATCTTATAAATACGCCGATTTTTTATCAGCAATGGAAAAGGCATACGCTGTAATTATAAACAGCTCCCCTGAAAAAAGTTATTATTCGAGCCTTAAGTTTAGTGATATTGACAAGGCAATCGATCTGCATAACAAAAAAGGAATTTTAAAAGATAAATTAAAATTACTCGCCTTATTGAGTATAGATAAAAAGAAACAGGCTGATTATACCAGTTACATGAGTCAAATTATTAACGAAGCAGGAAACAACCAGTTTAAAAAAGCATTAATTGCTTTTAGAGATATTAATTCCATTGGAAGCAATGCCTTTCCTTTTGAACTCCCTGACGAACATGGAAAGATGTACAAATTAGCGGATTTTAAAGGCAAAATGGTGATCATGGACTTTTGGTTTACAGGATGTGAAGGTTGTATTGGAATGGCTAACACATTAAAAAAAATAGCTTCCGAGTATAAATCTAATCCAAACATCATTTTTGTCACGGTATCTATAGACCGGAATAAAGAAATCTGGCGCAAAAGTTTAGCTGCGGAGACCTATAGCTGTAAGGATGAAATCAATTTATTGGCAGGTATGGATAGGCAGTCGGCTGTCATACAGCGCTATCATATTAATAGTTTTCCGACTATCATCGCAATTTCAAAAGGAGGTAAAATAATTTCCACCGCACCACCGGACCCAAGAGCCGATTCAGCAGTTTTTAAGAGGTTTATAAACCAACATCTATAATAGATATAAAGCGGCCATAGCTCCGCTATAGCCGCTTTATCAAATGTGCTTATTAATTACCATATAACGCATGGGATGAACTGCCAGTTAACCAACCGTTGGAAACATAGCCGTCCACATCTGCCGCAGTATAGCTGGACTGATCAGGTATATTAGCTTGACCCTCAGTAGTTACATTGTAAATACATGATCTGGTTGCGGTAGTACCGCAATTGGATGAACTGGCCGAAACCGCTTGCACGAAATTATCGGCTGTTGGTTGTACGATGAAATTGTTTGTTATCATTCCTGCCTTTGTCTGTTTAGCAAGATTTACAGATTTGATGTTGTACACTGTTGTAAATGCACTGAACCCGATTGCCATTAAGCCTATTATAAGGCCAAAGGCTATTTGTCTGAAGTTTTTCATTTTATTATTTTTTTTAAGACATTTTTGATTTAACGAGCCGGAGGGCAGATATGGCAATTGAAATAAATGCGAGATTAAGCCATATATGCTGTAACCAGCTTAATTTTTCGATGACACCGCCGCAATGGCATGGAAGGTGTTTTTCCCAAAGCAAAGCGCTGATAATATAACACGTGAATATGGACATCAGAACAGTGAAGGTGTATAAACCCCACTTTGCAGTCTGTGGTATAAGTAATAACAGTGAAACCAATATTTCAGTTAAGGGAACGAGATAAGAAATGTACACGGCGAATCCATTAATGATATGCACTTTTGACAGACCATTTAAAAAACGATCATGATCAACTATTTTGGCATAGGCAGTATATAAAAACAAAGCCATACAAGTAAAACGCAGGGCAATCGTTATCCTTTCCTTTGCAAGCCCGTTAAACTGAAATTTCCACTTTTTTTTAATTGCACTTTCCATATAAATTTGAGATATTTTCCATCTTTAATTCAATGGTAACTTCTGTTACCGGCAGGTACGTAACCTCCAACTTTATTTTTGTCCTGTTTGTCGATACACTCCTTTCTTTTTTGTATTGCTCAATAAGAGCAAGCAGTAATAGTTGATTTCTATCAAAGTAACCGCATTAACGAAGTCGAAAACAGTAACAAAAGGGTAGTAATAAAATTTGAATTTCAATAACGCTCAATTTCATTTTTGCCTGCTAAGCAACAGGACATAAGGGGGTTGGCGGCTGTTAATTAGATTTTTTTATTTAAAAGCCTATAACTGTTTACTCTCCCAGGTTGTCAATTATTTATTATCGTTTCTTTCGGTGATAATTCCTTGGCGATGATTGACTCAATATCCTTTTTTATATTCAGGTAATTGGACATAATCATACCCGTATCAATTTGCCTGACCTTTGGCAATTCTTTATAGCCTCCTTCTTCTTCTTTAATCGCCTGGTGGTCATTGATAATTTCGTTATGAAACACCTTCAAATCAATTTTATTATCCGGATCATCCGCGACCAAACCAACAAATTCTCCCGATGATAACGTTGCTATCTTCGATGCCGGAATTGCAAAATCCAATTGTGTTGATTTACTAATAGAGGTGTCCTGGCTGTTAATGGTGATACTCTGCCGTTCCTGCATAATCTTCCCAAAACGCTCACTTAGTTGCTTCGCCGTATCACCGGTAACCTGGCCGGACAAAATGTTGCCCACTATATTCATGATAACTTCCGCCTGTTCCCGGCCATAGTCCTTTTTCAATTGGCTGTAGTCCTGCACCGCTAAGGTGGTAGCTACCTTATTGGACCGGGCAGTGGCAATCAAGCTGTCGATGTTATTAAAATAAATCGTCGGAAACTCGTCAAAGATCAGGTTGCACTTCAATTTGTTCTTTTGATTGACCAGTTTGATTGTCCGGGAAATATACAAGCTAAGTACTGCGCCATAAACTTGCTGCTTTAAGGGATTATTACCCATACAGATTATTTTGGGATCGGCAGGGTTATTTAAGTCTAAGGAAAAGTCATTGCCCGAAAGCACATAGTATAATGAAGGGGAAACCAGCCGGGCCATGCTGATCTTGGCACTTGCGATCTGACCTTCTAATTGATCATAAGCGTCGTTTTGCCAAGCCGAAATGAAAGGGTTTATTAACACTTCGATTTCTGGTTCGGTTTTTAGTAAGGCAAATAAAAATTTATATTCTACCTGTGCGAGTTCTATCGCATGGGGTAAAGTACAATAGATACCATTCTCATACTTCTTTAGGAACCAGATGAGCGCGGTAACAAAATTTATTGGGGATTCCACAAAGAAATCCCCTTGCTTTTTTATCCACTCCCTATTTAAACCTAACATGAATGTTCTTGAAGATTCCATAGCATCAGTGATATCCCACATACTGGCAGGGTCAAGCGGGTTACATCGATGGGAACGGTTTAAATCCTCAAAGTTGATGACAAAGAATTTTGGTTTGACCTTATACTGTTTGCTATTATTCAATAAGGTATTGTAGGCTATTTTAGTCAAATCATCATATTTAAAATCATACAAAAACAGGGTAAATCCCTTTTTAATATGTTGGGTGATGATGTGGCGAATTACGAAGTAAGATTTACCTGCACCTGGTGTACCCATCACCAGCGCTCCCCTGAAAGGGTTGATAATGTTTATCCAGCTATTCCGTTCCTTACCTTTAAATCTATATTGCGCCGGAAGATTGATAGAATACTCATTTTCGAGTTTCCGCTCTTCCTGGGGAAAGGTTTCGTTTTCATCATTAAAAATATCCTGGCTTAAATTGACATGGATAATCCGGTACATCATACTAATACCGGAAAGAAAAAACAAAAAACCGATGGTCGTTACGGAGATATAAATTGCGGCGATTAAGCTATAGGATAGCTGAAGTTTAAAAGCAATGCCGCTTATGAAATATAAGAATAGCCCTATTATCGTATAAGTCAGTGCGGTTGAGAATTTAATGTTTTCTGCCTTTTTTCCTTTGGTTCCGATTAAGGAAATAATGAGAAAAGCAAGTGCGACCGATTTAACGATCAATATCGTTTTAAATATGGATAGCTTGTAAATATTCACCAATACCCGATCAACTATTGGATTCGCAAAGTGCAGCTGGTTAAACGCACCGTAACAACTAAAATAGAAGTGCAGCATTAAAACAAGGATTCCTAAGAACCTTGTAAAATCTATAATCTTTCTTAATGCCTGTTCATTTTCCCCGGTTTGCATAATTTCATTTTTAGAGATTTAAATTCCTGCGTTTTTTCTTTTTCTTCTTTGGCCCAAACTGATTAGGTAAATTCGCATTAGGGTCGTATTGATTTAGCAGGTCATCCAATAAGGTACGTGAATGACTATTGCTAATTGTCTGATTGCTGCCAGCCCCGGTCACCTCGGCCTTTTCTGAAAACTGTTCAGCCGGTGAGGCGACATTGCCGGCAGGCCGGCAATGTAAGGCATCAAGGATAGCAGCCGCGCTATAGTTTTTGCCAAGGTCGCTGCCATTAAATATTGCCTTATTGGGATGGTCAATATAACTTATCCCGTAAATCCTGCCCTCACCATTTTGCCTGATGATCAAAGATACATCCGCTTTTTTTAATTCATTTTTAAACTGCGTTAACGAAATTGCGTGAGCTATTACTTTGTCAATCTTCGCCTTTAGCTTATCTCTGAATGGTTTTCTTAAATATTCATTCAGTTTGAATCTGCCCTCGAGCAATTTTAAAGTCGGCTTTGAATAGATGCTGCTCGCCTTAATTGGTACCCCGGTCTTTTTACCACTTTTATCAATGACCCAATAATGAAGACCGCCATTATTGAACATCACGGATTCCTTTGAGCCTTTATCTGCGGTAACATTATAGAGGTTCAGTATGGCGTTAAATTCCGGCAGGCTGGTAAACTTATAAGATTTTGTAACCTCATTAACGATGTTCGTTATCGCTCTTTTGGTGTCTGTTGTTCCATATTCCAGAGGTCTGATTTTAAAATTTTCGAGCTGTTCATATTTATTGTCCTTACGCTCCGCCTGTACTAAACCAAAATCAATTTCAATCGCTTTCCTCGCCGGTTCGGATTTCAATTCCCCGATGTTGTGCAGGCTTATTCTTTTACCATCCGCCTCAATATTTGTCGAAACAACATGGATATGCGGGTGGCCCGCATCAAAGTGTTTATAGATTAAATAAGGTTGATTTTCAAACCCTATTCTTTTCATATATTCTTCTGCAATATTTACGAGTTTTTCCGTATCCAGTTTTTCGGTTAAATCAAAATTCAAAGACAGGTGTACGGTATTTGTTCGGGTACGAATATTTCTTTCAGCCAGGTCCTTTAGCCGAAAAAGCTTATCATCAAACGAGAGCCTATCATAGTTCTTGGCATACCCGCTGGACGCGATCAGTTCAGCCTTTCCGGCCTTTACTTTGTTTTCATTATAGGTTAAAGCACCGATCAGGCTTTTCCCACTTTTAATTTTTGCGACCATAGATCAGCATATTTATTCATTCCCTCTTTAATTTGGTTGATGGATGGTTCCAGCTTCCCATTAATAATGGTGAGCAAATTCATCCATAACCGGGTATCCGGAAAGCCGTGCGCACTGTTAATATTCCTGACAGCCTGGTTTAAATTATTGCCCACAAAATTCAGTTCGCGCCTCAGCAAAATCAATTCTTCGAGGACTTCATCCATTGATTTATCCCGGTGAATGACCGTTACCGGATCACCCAATAAAAGC
Source organism: Mucilaginibacter sp. (assembly GCA_028287805.1). Taxonomy (GTDB): domain Bacteria; phylum Bacteroidota; class Bacteroidia; order Sphingobacteriales; family Sphingobacteriaceae; genus Mucilaginibacter. Next base: position 1,075 of record JAQBOY010000106.1, on the reverse strand, counting down.
GCACGGTGGTACTCGCTCATGGTTTGAAATGTTGTCTTATTGAACCGTTTTTCTAAACCCTTATACTCGTCAGGCTTTAAACGGATGTTTAGCCATCGGCTTCGATTTTCTTCCTGTTCATTCATAATTTTAATTTTAATTAAACCGGCTTTGGAGCGTTTGATGATGGCCCCGAACTGACTTCGGAAGGGAGGGCAAGATTTCGTTTGTGACACAAACGTACATCTTGCTAACTGCAAAAAGACAGCAGTTTAATCCCTTCGCCATGCCTTTTACCCTTGCCATATCCTCCATTATTAAATGATTATTGATGCAGTTTTATATCCTCATTTCTTCAGGGATTTTAAGGTTCAACCTGCGGTGCTTTTGCATCGAGAAAGAACGTTAAGGCAAGAATATTGATGTCCTTTAAAGAAAGATCTTTATCAATTCCATAGGACTTCACCCGCCTTAACAGGCCCTTTGGTATCCATGTATTCAGTTGGGCTTCTTCCTCTTTTTCATCTGCAGAAGATTTAACCGGATGCACTTCCTGAATGGGTATCTTAGGTGCGTCCGTCTTCAGCTTATTAGCAAGACTGCCCAACTTGTTTTTATATTCTTCCATGACGAAATGCCCCTATGTAATTACGCATTTGCATAAACCTGTATTTATAGAATTATGTAATTGCATAAATGAAGAAATCTGTATTTACATAAATCCATAGATATGTAATTATGTATTTATGCACTGATTTGGTTTACAATTTCCTCAGCGAGAGAAGTAATTTCTTCTTTGGCCTTTATGTCCGCTGATTGGAGTATGCCGGACGTCATAGAAGAACGCGTAATGCTTACCCGGTCATGTACCAGTGTTTTTAAAAGCGGTGTACCAAGGCTTTGTAATAGTGCTGTAATGTCTTTGGTAATAGCAGACCTGGGTTTGATCATGTTGAGTACGATGCCGGATTTCAACTGCGTGTTTTTTGCCTGGGAAAATTTGATCAGAGCAAGTGTTGACCGGATGGCCATGACATCAAAAAACCCGGCCCTTGTCGGGACCAATACAAAGTCTGAAAATTGGAACAGCTCCGTT
>JAQBOY010000089.1 GCA_028287805.1 Mucilaginibacter sp. | reverse complement strand
ATATTTTTAGCATCGCTTAAAGCAGGGGCCAATCTAAAACAAATATTATTTATAAATACTTTAGTTTTTGGTGTGGGTTTAATCCTGTTCTCGCATGAGGGGAACTACCCACTTGCGCTTATTTTTGTTACTATTGCCGGTTTTGGCATGATGTCGCAAATTACGGTGAGCAACACGCTGATACAAACTACGGTAGACCTTAATATGCGTGGCCGCGTAATCAGCTTTTATGCAATGGCTTTTTTTGGAATGCAGCCTATTGGCGGTTTATTAGTGGGGGCAATTTCTAAATGGATAGGAACCACAGATACGTTAATGGGAGAGGGGTTTGCCGCCCTGTTAATTGGCTTTTTGCACTGGCGTTATCTTCGCCGTGAAAAACTAAAAGCACAGGATGCGGCTATGCTGGAGCAACAGGAACTAAACCCGGTTTAATAAATCAAAGCCCAACTATTAAGCTGAAAAGAACCAAATCACATGCCTATAGTATAAGCAGGAAATAGTTCGCCTGCTCTGTATCGGCTTATTAACATCTTACCTATGAATATTATCTTTTTAGGCTCGGGCTGGGAGCTGGTTTAATATAATATTAAAAAAATGATGAACGTTTTGCTGCTATAAAATTTGTTTATAACATTCTTATATTTGGGCTTTAAATGCACTAACTTACACTATCAGAATTGGAAAACGCCGTTCAGGAAAGAATGTTTGAGGCTCTTTTTAAACAAACAACGAACCCCATTTCTGTTGTAAAAGCAGATGCGCCTTTATTTACAATAGTAGCCTTTAATGAACAATATAAAAAAACATCAGGTACAGCAAATAATGATATAATTGGTAAAGCAGTTTTTGATGTTTATAAACCATGGGATAAAGCAAGTGAAGAGCAATTTGACTTGTTGAAAGCCGGGTTGATGAATGCAAGAGAAAATAGGCAGCAAGTTAATTTGCCAATCATTTCCTTTGTGAATCCTGCTAATGATGGTTTAACAAATAACCGAACTTATTGGCAATTTGAGATCACTCCTATTTTAGGGGACAGCGGAGCCGTGGAATACCTGATGTGCGTTACTCGTAATGTTACCGATCAGGAGTTAATCCGGTTGTCAATAGTAAACGCTGAAGAAAAGGAGCGTTTACTTCATGAAGAATTGAAGGCAGTTAATGAAGAGCTGGCCGCCAGTAATGAAGAATTAACGGCAACAATAGAGGAATTAACACAATCTCAGAAAAGTTTATATAACCTCAACAATGAATTGGAACAGCGTGTCGCTTCTCGGACACATGCGCTTGCTGTAAGCGAAAATCGCTTTCGATCCATTTTAAATGCTCTTCCTCAAATAGCATGGACCTATACTTTAAATGGCGAGGTTGATTTTTATAACCAGCGATGGTATGATTATACAGGCCTTAGCATTAAACCAGGTAAAATATCAGCGTGGGAATCGGTGATACATCCCGAAGACGTGCAATACTGTATAGACACCTTCAACGCAATTGTTCAGAGCAACAAACCGGGCGAGTTTGAAGCCAGGGAAAAAGGGGCCGATAATATATATCGTTGGCATTTGATAAGAATGCAACCTGTATTTACTGAATCCGGATTTATAGAACATTGGATTGGGACCGCAACCGAAATTGATGCACTTAAGCAATTACAGCAACAAAAGGAAGATTTTATTACAATTGCAAGCCACGAACTAAAAACGCCAATAACTACCCTGAAGGCCACATTACAATTGCTGGACAAGATGAAGGATAACCTTTCGCAGGAAATGGCGCCTAAATTGATCACGCAATCCCGTAAAAGCATGCAAAAGATCAGCACTTTGGTTGACGATCTGCTTAATGTTAGTCGCCTACAGCACGGATCTCTTCAATTGAATAAAACGACTTTTATCGTATCTGAATTATTAAATGCTTGTTGTAACCCTGTCAGCGTAGCCGGCACGCATACTTTTCATATAAAAGGTGATGTTGTGTTACAGGTGTGTGCAGATGAGCACCGCATTGATCAGGTTATTGTTAACCTGGTTAATAACGCTGTTAAATACGCGCCCGATAGTAAGGATGTTTATATAATTATCGAAAAAGAAGAAAATATAGCAAAGGTGTCTATTAAGGATAATGGACCCGGCATCGCTTTAAATAAACTACCCTATTTATTTAACCGCTACATACAGGTAGATTCTTCCGGCTATCAAAACTCCGGATTGGGCTTAGGGTTATATATTTCTTCAGAGATCATTAAGCGCCATGGAGGAGAAATTGGTGTTGATAGTGAGTTGGGCAAAGGCTGTACGTTTTGGTTTACATTACCTTTATAAGGTATTATAAAAAAATAAAATATTTTAAAACAATCTCCCCTCAGAGCATGTTTTTTATACATGCTGCTACACATTGGGCTAAGTCCGAATTTTACAGTATATAGGTAATATATAATTATACTTATTTTGTGGGCTACTAACCAATTATAATAATAAATAAGATCAGTTAGAAGCTTCCAAGCAGCGAGTGTAAGGAAGCTTTTTATTTTATCTATATCTCGTCGATTAACGAACATACTGTAATACGTTGCTTAAAGAATATTATGCAATACACCGGAAATATTACTTACCCTGTGTTATGTGAGTAGATATGAATTAATTGAAGTTTTTCTATATATATTTTATTATTTATTACTATGAAAATTTTTGTGGCGAGCCTTCCATTTAATATTCAGGAAGCAAATTTATTAGAGGCTTTTTCAGAATTTGGGGTTGTGAATTCAGTAAAAATAATTACTGATAAAACCTCAGGCAGAAGTAAAGGTTCGGGTTTAATAGAAATGGCCGATGAACAACGTGCCAGAAAAGCTATTGATGCGTTGAACGGAGGACAGATTAATGGCCGGACTGTAGTTGTTAGTAAAGCTGAAAATTTGGAGAGTAATATAAGTAGCGGGCGGAAAATTAATCAAACCAGCAGCAAAAGAAAATTTTTTGGCTTTAACGATATAAAGCGATAATTGTATAAGCCCTGATTATTTAATTAACGGAGTAATTACACCTAAAATTCAGGGAAATACATTAAAAAGTTAGGTAGCCCAAGCTACTTCCCTTTTAATAAATGCTTTTAACACATGCGTTAATGCGGCCCGGGGCTATCACATTCTTAAGCGCAAAGAAACAGAACGGCCAAGTGCTTGTATTAGGTCGGGATCTACTAAGTTAACCCCATCTTTCTGTATCCATACCTGATTTGAATCTTTTATTAAATGCAGAGTTTCCCCGTTTAGAAGCAATTCTAATTCAGTAGTGTTTTTATTAATTAATCTGCTGTTATTAATTTGATAAACGTAATCTTTGTCATTAAAAGTTATACGTAGTGGCATTCCCATATTCTAATCCTCGCCGTAAAGATAACTTTTAATAGCATTTCTAATACTTTCTGATCATTAATTATTTTTAACTGCAATAAAATTTCATAAAAGTAAAAAACAGTGGCCTTGTAAAAGGTTGGGCGCATGGGTCAATATTCCTTATTTTTCGTCTTCATGGCCGGTTTCATCGCTATAAATGCTAAAATTCAGATACATTGAATTACTATCACTATTTAATTAAAAAGACAATACCTCTTAATTAAAAAGACACTACCGCGATAGAATATGCAATCTATATTTGATGGGGAAATTCAGCACATTTTGAGAGGCAGATATGCAGACAGCCGGAAAATAAATTTTGCTGCGATAAAGGAAAATACGCAATGGGGGATAAAACGATTAAAGTAACGTTAGGCGTTATTATGGCTGCATAGCAGCGGAAAAAATGAAATTAATAAAAGGGAGATTACTTCAACAGTGGATTAATTGCTTCCAAAATGCATAAAGTCACTTTTATATATTAAATAATCAACTCCGATAGCCATTAATAACGAGTCTGCTTTATTATTAAGAGAGCTTTTTAAGCAGCATATTTTAAGCTTTTTATAATACGGATTTGTTCTGATGCGTCTTATTATTTTCTCTGTTTCCGTATCTAAAAACTCATAATCAATTATGATCGTATCGGGCTTATATTCATAAAGCGCAGGAAATATTTTATGTACTGAACTAACATGATGAATAGGTATATACGGGCTTTCTGATGAGCAAAAAGAGCCTCCTGATACCATTATTACAGCGGAGTTTGTAAAATCTTTCATTTATTATTTAAATTACAATAGTTAATAAGGTATTTCTTCTATACGTAATATAAATAAATAAAGTTACAGTCAATCAGCAGGTAATTTAAATTAATTTTGTTGCCTGTTGAAATTTCTCTTGCTGTAATAAAAATTGTTCACTTATCATTGCCATTAAAAAAAACTTTGAAGTGAGTTTTCCCTGTTGGTTTGCTTTTACAATTGCAGTACATAAAGTTTTAAAATCATCATAGGCAATTCCGCGCATGCAGTCGCCTCTGTTATTGGTAAAGACAACGCTTAACCATATTTTTCTTTCAATAAAAAGAAAAGGTAAAAACGAGACAAGTGCGGAAAGCTGTTTATGAATGTTTTGATTAGAATAATCAATCATCATAATATTTAATATGCGGGTATGTGAAAATACCTGTAAACCATTACTTAACGTATAGCAAATAAATTCAAAATCAACTAAATGGAGAACGGTTTCGCTAACAACAGATGGCTTCATGATTAAACAAAAGGATTAATTTAGTTGTTTACGCAATTTATAGTTAAAAGTTATACTAAAATTGCTTTATAAGCATATTGATACAGTGTGCGTTATATTAATTTAGATATAAAGGTAATTTTTTAATTTGTTTTTGATTTACGCGGGCGTAAATTACGCTTGAAAAATAATTATATTCTTTTTGCAATAAAGTTGGTAAAGCAGGCTAAATAAAGAATTTATTAAATAGAAGGGGCGATATTTCAAGCTGTTACGTAGTCCGGCATCATCTGTTTAATAACATTGTTTGCCATATCCTGCAAAACACTTTTTGTTACAGGCTTAACAACGAAACCCGATAATAATTCTAATGATTTTGCTTTTTGATGGTCTGTGTAATCTATTGATGAACTAACCATATAAACTACCACTTTCTTACTTAATTTATGAGCGAGGGCAGCATACCCCTGCATGAACCCCCACCCATCCACTATAGGCATTCTAATATCTAAAAGAATTAATTCAGGAAGAAGCTCTGGCTCATCTTTGTATTTATGGAGATAGTTCAACGCTGTAAGGCCATTTTCAAAGCATAAAGTTTTATCCGCTATGTTATAGTTAGCAATTAGCATTTCAAAAACCCTTCTGATAAGTTCATCATCATCAATCACACACACTAAATTTAACCTGGGCATATTCATGTCAATAGTAAGATTGCTTATTTTAATACAA
>JAQBOY010000057.1 GCA_028287805.1 Mucilaginibacter sp. | reverse complement strand
ATGCATTAAGGTTCTGTACCATTTTGGGAGCTGTTTTCACATTGCTAATCATTTTTGCCCATGGGAAAGTTACTTTTTTGGGCCATACTACAGATATATCAATATGGTTTGTAGTGTTATTAGGATTGGCAAACTCAATGGTGTGGGCTGGTATATGGCCATTAGCGCTCAGTGATCTTGGCCGGTTTACAAAAATTGGCGCCTCTGTTATGATTATGGGCTTATGCGGAAGTGCCGTTCTGCCGCTTTTGTATGGTCATTTTGCAGATTTATTTGATGTTAGGAAAGCTTATTGGGTATTATTTCCATGCTACATATATCTGATGTTTTATGCCGGTTACGGTTATAAAATCAGGCACTGGTTAAAGAAAGATAAAACAGCAGTGCCTGCATGAAAAGCTGTGTAGTGAAACTTATAGCTGCTGAATGGTTTAGGTTGCGGAATTATTAAGCAGTATTTACAAGGCGCAATTATTAAATATTTGATGTTAAATTTTAAATTATGAAAAAACTATTATCTGCTTTATTAATGTTGATCTCATTAAATATCGCATCTGCTCAATCTAACAAACCCGAGGAAAATAGATTTCCGGTAAGGGGTTTTCACCTCGATTTAAGAATCCAGGTAATGACAATGGATGCGCTTAAAAAATTCGCCCTCAAGCTAAAAGAATCAGGCATGAATACCCTGGTTATGGAATGGGAGGGTACGTATCCCTATGAAAAACATCCCATGATACCTAATAGGTATGCCTATACTAAAGAAGAGATCGTATCATTTATAAAATATTGTAACAGCTTAGGTATTGATGTTATTCCGTTACAACAGAGTTTTGGGCATGTTGAATATATTTTGCGCAATGAAAGATATAAAAGCATCCGCGAAGATCAAAAAGACTATTCACAGGTTTGCCCTCTTGAAACTAAAGGAGACAGCGCTTTATTTACAGATTTGTATAAAGAATTAGCATTAACCCATACCTCAAAATATATTCATATTGGCGGAGATGAAACCTATTTGCTTGGGCATGATGAAAAATGCAGGCTTAAAGCTGAGCAGGAAGGAAAATCGAAATTGTATACTGACTATATTAAGATGTTATGCAATATTATCATAAAATTAGGTAAGCGCCCTGTGCTTTGGGCTGATATCGCATTAAAATATCCGGAGGCTATTAAATCATTGCCTAAAGGAACTGTTTTTATTGATTGGAACTATGGTTGGGACATGAGCCGCTTTGGAGACCACCAAAAACTAATGGAAAGTGGCTTTGAAATTTGGGGTTCACCAAGTTTAAGGTCAAGCCCTGATAATTATAATTTAACTCAGTGGGAAAAACACTTTAAAAATATCAGGGATTTTATTCCGGTATCAGAAAAATTAGGCTATAAAGGCATGATCATGACTTCCTGGTCAACTTCCGGAATTTATTCTACGGTTTTTGAATCATCAACTGATATTGCTGATCTGTATTCTATCCGTCACGTATATCCTCTTTCAGGATTTAATATTCTGTTTGATGCTTTTAAGGAAGGGGTGAATTCTAAGCAGCCATTGAACATAGATGATTTTATTCAGAAATACTGCAAAGATCATTTTGGGTTTAACCAAGCGCAATCAATATCTTTTTGGACTGCATTAAAAACCGCACCTTACGAGATTAAGCAAGGTGAAGTAGCGGCTCCAACTGCTATGAGTATACAGCAATTATTGGATAGTAACCGCATGGCAGTAAAAGCGCTGTATGCCCTTAAACCTATAAAAAATCAGGAAGAATATGAGCACTTTAAGCTAATGGCTGATATCCGTAATTATTACCTGCAATATCAGGTTATTGAAAAGCAAGTTAACGATACCACTTTTAATGATACTGAAAAACCTGTGGTTATTGAAAAGCTAAAAACACTATTAGCAAGCTCAGAAGGATTGAATACCAGGTTCAATGCATTGAACAAAGGCTTTTTAAACGCTTCAGACATTGCCTATGAAAATGAAGTAAGAAATATCAAGGTAATTAACCTGTATAACCGCTTGGCAAGAAAAAAATAGCGGATTAATTGAGAAAATAATTAAATCATTAACCCCTAATTAAAATCAGAAAACTATGGCCTAATTAAAAACGACACGCACACACACACAAATAGAAACAAGAGGAAGATGCTTCCAACATCTTCCTCATCAGATTTCTAATCTTAAATCAGGCTGGCAAACATGCCTGAGTAATCACAGATTGTCCACTTTAAATCGCAAAGCTATGAAAAAACAACAATATCATAGTACACCCCCTTTTATTAATATCAGCGTCACACTTAAACCAATCCGAAGTTGTGTTTTCGTCCTCGCTTTATTTACTTGCTGTAGTGTAATGGCTAATAACAAGTTAAATAACAAAACAGTTTCAGGTTTAAGAACTGTTATGGTAGAAAAAGCAGCAAATTTATTTAAGCATCCGTTTAACTCATTTTATATTGAAAAACAAGTACTAAATATTCAAAACATAAATATTAAAGGTAAAGTAACTGACGATAAGGGAGAAACCCTGCCTGGAGTAGGTATTCATATTGAAGGCACCAACCAAGGCGCAACAACAAATAGTAAAGGGGAATACCAATTAAGCGTGCCCGAAGGGGGCACGCTGGTATTTACCTATGTGGGATTTACTACACAAAAAATAGTTGTTGGTAATAAAACCACCATAGATGTAATCATGCAGCCGGATCAGGTTGGAAAGCAGCTTAATGCTGTGGTTGTGGTGGGGTATGGTACTCAAAAACGTTCTGATATTACAGGATCAGTAACTTCAGTACCAAAGGAAAGGTTATCAGATTTACCGGTAACCAATGTAATGCAGGCAATTGAAGGAACAACTGCAGGATTAAATGTTGCCGAAAATTCGTCTGCTCCGGGTAGTACGCCAAACGTACTTGTTAGAGGGGTTAACTCCATCAACGCGAGTACATCGCCATTGATTGTAGTAGATGGAGTGCCTTTTAGTAACATGGGAGGTTCCATGAATGATATTAACCCTAATGATATCGCCTCAATTGAAATATTGAAGGATGCTTCAGCTGTAGCAATTTATGGTACCAGGGGCTCAAGTGGTGTTATACTGATTACAACTAAACGCGGTAAAACTGGCAAACCAACTATCCGGTACAGCGCTTTTGGTGGCTTTGAGTTTCAGCATCAAACCCTGACCCCATTAAATGGACCGCAATACGTACAAAAATATTTGGATTACAGTACCCAAATGAACCTGATTCCAAATAATCCGCCGGTACCTAATTTAAGCGAGATTGCCAACTATAAAACCGGAAAAACAACCAATTGGCTTAACGAAATTTCGCAACGGGGAATGATACAGGATCATAATGTAAGTATTTCGGGCGGAACAGAGAATGTAAAGTATTTTGTTTCGGGCGAATATCAGGATGAGAAAGGTGTTTTAAAAGGTTACCAGCACCATCGTTTTGCTATCAGGTCAAATCTTGATGCTAACGTAACCAATTGGCTTACTGTTGGAACTTCATTGTTTTTTGCTAAAAACAATACCGATGGCGGCACCGCCAATTATAGCCTGGCCATGCAAATGAGCCCTTATGGAGTAGAATATGACCCAAAGGGTGCTTATACAATTTATCCCATGTTTCCCGAAACTTTATATACAAATCCTTTGCTGGGTTTAAATATGAATGTTGTTAACCGCTATAGTGACCTGAACGAAACATTTTATGGTGAGATTAAGCCCCTGTTTATTAAAGGCTTAAAATATAGGGTGAATGTGAACTTTACTAACCTGCCAACAGTTAATGATACTTATAGTGGTATTAATACCGGAAATACTGTTGGTGGTACGGCAGTAATTAACAATACATCAAGTGATAGCTGGCTGGTTGAAAACTTGCTTACATATGACAAGAACTGGGGAAAGCATCATCTGGATGTTACCACACTATACAGTGCCCAGGAAAAAAAATATACATCATCTGGTGTAACAGGGAGCACGTTTGTTAATGATAACCTATCCTTTAACAATATTAATGCTGCGGGAGTAATTAACGGTTCTTCATTCTACAGCCGGGAGGCATTAATTTCTCAGATGGGCCGTATCAATTATTCTTATGCCAGCAAATACCTGTTTACTGCTACAGCAAGGCGCGACGGCTATTCAGCTTTTGGTTCGGCAACCAGTAAGTATGGCCTTTTCCCTTCAGTAGCATTAGGGTGGAATATTTCGAATGAGAATTTCTTGAAAAATGTAAAGCAAATAGATAATTTAAAGCTGCGTGCTTCTTACGGTACATCAGGCAACCAGGCAGTAGGCGCTTATCAAACAATTACTACCCAGGGTATAACTAAATATATTTATAACGGAACCCCAACAACCGGACTGTTAACAAGTGGATTAAACGTTAACGGCGTATTGGGTAATGTTAACTTAAACTGGGAAAGTACTACCGGAACAAATTTAGCACTTGATTATTCGTTTTTTAAAGGCGCTATCAGCGGAAGTATTGAAGTTTATAAAACTACAACCAAAGATTTATTACTTAAACGCCAGCTTCCGGCAATAGGTGGTTATCCAACTTTATACGATAACTTAGGAAGCGTTGCCAATAAAGGTATTGAGTTTACGCTGAATACTGTTAACATTAAAAAAGATAATTTCAGTTGGTCAAGTAATTTTAATTTTTCGGCAAACCGTAATAAAATTATTTCACTTTATGGAAATAACCAGGATGATATTGGTAATAAATGGTTTATCGGGAAGCCATTATTTGCCATATATGACTACAAATTGGCAGGCGTTTGGCAGGTTGGTGAAGACGCGTCAAAGGTTGACCCCGGAGCAAAGCCTGGTGACCTGAAATTTGTGGACGTAAACCATGATGGAAAAATTACTGCAGCAGATAAGGTTTATCAAGGCAGCAGTTTGCCAAAATGGACTGGTGGAGTGATAAATAATTTTGGTTATAAAAACTTCCATTTAAGCGTATTTGTACAAACTTCGCAAGGTGCAATGATCAATAATCCGACTTTAGACTTGCAGAATTATGGCGGTCGGGTAAACATTCCGGTTCAATTAGACAATTACTGGACAGTACAAAACAGAAGTAATACACGGCCTTCTTTAAGCTATATCAATCCCCGGTTATATGCGTATCCGGTAACACAAAATTTTACCCGGATAAAGGACATAACATTCAGTTATACTTTGCCACAAAAAATAGCTGACAAATTAAGTATGGCAAGCTTAACAGCTTACATCAGCGGACGCAATATTTACACCTTTACAAATTGGGTTGGTCTCGATCCGGAACTAAGTGTAAACGCAAACCAGTCTGGCCCGGCTAATGCTAATCTTAGCTACGGACTCTATCCATTAGTGGCATCTTATGTTATAGGTCTAAATGTGAGTTTACGTTAAGAACCCTTAAATTAAAAACAATGAAAAAGCTTAATATTTTACTACTCATTTTTCTTACTTCACTCGGTTTAGTATCGTGTAAGAAAAGTTTTCTGAATGAAAAATCAGACTCAGCCTATTCACCTTCGGTTACATTTAAAGATTCGCTGGGGCTTGAAGCTGGAATTGCTGGCCTTCAGGAATCTGTACGTGAACAATATACTATGCAGTCAACGCAATCTTTATTATGTATTTTCCAGGTAGGAACAGATGCTGCTATAGACGGGAACGGAAATGGTGAAGAATATCCTTATCATAACTATGCAACGCTAAACTCTCAGGACGCTGCTGCATTATATTACTGGACCTGGGCCTATAGAGTAATCACCAATGCCAATCAAATTATTAAGGGCGCTTCTGATAGCTCCACGCCACTTTCAGCTCAAGGCCGCAATGGTTTTTTAGCTGAAGCTAAATTTTTCAGAGCATATGCGTATAACTTCCTTATTACCCTTTGGGGAAGCGTTCCATTGGTTGATCAGCCTATTGTTGCAGCAAAAACAGATTTTGTTAGGGCTCCAATAGATACATTAAATAATTTCGTTAATAATGATCTCCTGTTTTCAGCCTTAAATCTTCCGAATATTGATGCGGTAAAAAAGCCTGGGCGTATTAGCAAAGAGGCTGCTCAACAGTTGCTTGCTGAGGTTTATCTGCGTGAAGGAAAGCCGGATTTAGCCGAAACCCAATGTTATAACGTAATCAACAGCGGTAAGTTCTCCATTGCAACCACAAGATTCGGCATTAAATCAACTTTGCCTGGAGATGCTTTTTCTGATATGTTTATATATGGTAACCAGCGACGGAGGGAAGGCAATAAAGAAGCAATTTGGGTGGAAGAACAGCAATATAATATTGCAGGAGGATCTTCCAGTTTTGATCAGCACCGAAGAGTGTGGGTTCCCTCTTCTTATCAGGTTAGCGGGATACTCATTTGTGATTCGCTTGGAGGGCGCGGCTTAGGCCGGTTGCGTTTAAGCCCATGGGTAATTAATGGTTTATACAAAGGAAATGATATGCGTAATTCTCCATATAATCTCCGTCGTAATTTTTATTATAACGATCCAACCAGTCCAAAGTATGGCCAAAAAGTAATTGCAACTCCGGCCGACACTTTATATCGTATCGTTCCCTACACTACCAAATGGAACTTCTTTATTCCAACTGACATCAATGGCACAGGTGATTACAAAGACTTAATTATGATGCGTTTAGGTGAAACTTATCTTTTACTTGCTGAAGCACAGTTTAAACAAGGCAAGGTAAATGAGGCAGCTGTAAGCATCAATGTATTAAGGAGCCGGGCACAGGCTACTTTGATAACAGCATCAGACATAACCATGGATTTTATTCTGGATGAACGTGCGAGAGAATTAATTGGCGAAGAAAACCGCAGAATGACTTTGGTGAGAACAGGGACACTGCTGGAGCGGGTTAAACGATTGAATATTAACGAAAATACCACTATTCAGCCCTATAATACGCTATTGCCAATTCCTCAAACTGAAATTAATTTAAACAAGGATGCAGTTCTTACACAGAACCCTGGCTATTAGGCCAGTGGTTGATTAACAAAATCAGATGACAGGAGACTTGCCTCTGAGATTATAGAAGAACCCCTTCGGGGTTAAATTACCGGGAGTTGCCCGACAAGATTTATTCAGGAGGTAAAATATTCGCTGCTTTAGCAGGTTATTTACCTCCTGATAGTCGGGATAAATAATTCATCGTAGTTATTTACCGCCATAAATCTAATTCATTCATGAGTAACTTTTTTAATGAAAACTATATTTATACCATTAATAAATTCTGTTAGCCAAAATACTAAAATTGAAGATGTGTCTACATTAATGGACTCGTTGCCAAAGCATTACATTAATAATGAGCCTTGGCCCGAGTTTAAAAGTAATTGCTATACAAACTTTTCTATTGCACATTGTGACACTGCTATTTTGTTAAAATATTATGTTAGTGAAGATGTAATAAAAGCTTCAATGTATAAAACGAATGACCCGGTATCCAAAGATAACTGTGTAGAGTTTTTTATTTCATTTGGTGCTGAAAAGGAATATTATAATATTGAGGTAAATTGTTTTGGTATTTGTTTAGTGGGGTATGGGTACGACAGAGTAAATAGAAAGTTTTTGCCTGAAAATGTAATTGATAAAATTAACAAGAGTATCTTAGTTAAATCAGCACAAGATTTAGCAGTTACCAACTATGAATGGCAAATAACCCTAAGTATACCAATTGATGTATTTACATACTCCAATTTAAATTCCCTTGTAAATAGAAATGGCCGCGGCAATTTTTTTAAATGCGGAGATGATTTGCCAGAGCCTCATTTTTTTACATGGAATATGATCTATGCTAAAAATCCTGATTTTCATTTGCCGGAATTTTTTGGTGAATTATTATTTGGTTGATAATTAATGCAGACCCAATTCGCCCGTTTTTGTCTTTTATAAGTGCTGAAATCAATAAAGTTTTACCGATTTTTACTCAAGTGTGACACAATGGTGTTGATGATAGCCTGACTGAACAATTATTCATAGTATTGTATGATAGGCCGAAAAGAGGGTGATGCGAACCATGATTCCTCATCGTCATGATAAGATGGTAGATTTCAGAAATAAATCAGATTCGTTGTGTTTATTTACATAATTGAGATGTTGGTATGAAATTATTGATCATTGAAGACGAAAGGGAAATATCTGAGAGCATTTCCCAATATTTTGCGAACGAAGAATTTCTCTGCGATACTGCTTTTGATTATCATTCAGCAATTGAAAAGATACATCTGAATGAATATGTTTGTATTATCCTTGATATTACGTTGCCTAATGGCAGTGGCCTGGATATTCTTAAGGAACTGAAGAAAACGGAGAAAGCCGAGGGCGTTATCATCATCAGCGCGCGTAATTCGTTGGATGATAAGATCAAGGGTTTGCAAACAGGGGCCGACGATTACCTGGCCAAACCTTTCCATTTACCTGAGCTGGGGGCAAGGGTAGGAGCTATCATCCGCAGAAGATCTTTTGAGGGTAAAAATAAGATCACGTTGGGGCACCTCGTATTAGACTTGTTTAAAAAAACCTTGCAATTAAACGATGAGGAAGTTCCTTTAACCCGCAAGGAATATGAATTGCTGCTGTATTTTATCAGCAATAAAAATAAAGTGGTAACCAAGGAGGCGATTGTAGAGCATTTATGGGGAAACTATATTGAAATGACCGACAGTTATGATTTCATTTACGCGCATATTAAAAATCTTCGCAAGAAACTTGTACAGGCCGGCTGTCCAGACTATATTAAGGTAGCCTACGGGATGGGCTATAAATTTACCATCCGTTAGTCCTGCTATGAAATTATTTACACGCTATAACCGGATCAACCTTCCCATCATACTGGGAATATTCATTCTTTCTGGTATAGGTTGTTACCTATGGATTAATCATTTACTTATTGCTGATTTTGACGATAGCCTGGGCGAACAAGCGCAAAAGATAGCTTTGTATACCCATAAAAATGGTAATTTTCCTAAGCCCGGGTTAATGGATGACTGGATCATCACTTACCAGCCAAACAACAGAATAGTCAGGCCATACTATGAAACAACCGAGCGTTATGATCCCGACGATAAAGATAGCAGCAAATACCGCACCTTATATTATACTTACAATAAAGACGGGCATTATTATTTAATAACCATTTCCAAATCATTGGAAGCACTGGAAGGGTTGTCACGCTCCGTTGCGATGATCACCATGATCACGCTTTTATCTGTCATTATTGTTACCCTGCTGCTCAGTCATTTTGTATTAAGGAAACTATGGCGGCCTTTTTATCATACTTTGAATTTGCTCAGGGATTATAAACCGGGCAGCCCGAAAACGGTTTCTTTAAGCGAAACAGGTACCGAAGAATTTAATTTTATGAATACTCGTATAACTGACATGATCCGCAATACGGAGAAGGAGTATGCAATACTTAAGGAATTCACAGAAAATGCCTCGCATGAAATGCAAACTCCCATTAGTATTATCCGTACCAAACTGGATATGATTGTGCAAGGTGAGAATTTGTCGGAACAGCAGAGCCTGGCGATGGAAAGCACTTACCAGTCTCTCAGAAGGCTGACCAATCTTGGGCAATCATTGCTGCTGCTTTCAAAAATTGAAAATAACCAATTCAACAGTATGATCCTGATTGACTTGGAAGATAAGGTAAAAGACAAAATCATTCAGCTGGAAGATTTCTGGCAGGAGAAGCAAATTACCGTCAATTTCAAGTATGAAGCAGCCAGGATAAAGGCAAACCCTGACCTGATAGATATTTTATTAAATAATGTGCTGAGTAATGCCAGCAGGCATAATATTAAAAAGGGAATAATTGATATTAATTTAAAACAACATGAGCTGATTGTTAGTAATACCGGCAGTGAAGAACCGATTGATCCTGAAAGGATTTTCACCAGGTTTTATAAACAACAGCAACACAGTACGAATAATGGGCTTGGTTTAGCAATCATCAAACAGATCTGTGATCATTCCCAAATAAAAATAAACTATCAATTTATAGATCACCAGCACCGTTTTTCATTCATCTGGTCAATTTGATAGGCCTGAAATCACTTTTTTAACTTTATCCGGATTCACAACCGGTAATTTTAATAAACAGTTTATCTTATAGCTTTATTTTAAAGCCTTATCTGCGCCGAAATTTTTATGCCAAAATTTCTCGGGCCACCATTAATAGAGTTGTAATTATCTCTGTAGGTTAATCGGTGAATAAAATCTACCCTAAGAAATTTAAAGATATTTTCTATGCCATAACCGGCTTCCAGATAGGGAACATGATTGAGGCCGCGCAATCCAATGGCACTTGAATTAATCATATTAGCCTGGTTCGCCTGTGAAATGCCACCATACAGTATATTTGTTGTTCCAACCAGCCGCCAATTAAAATTTTTAATCACCGGGATGGAATTGAACAAGAGTCCTTCAAAATGCTGAGTATAGTTCAGGCTGGCATATTTGTCACTGGCAAATTCAAAAAAGTGCATGAGGTTGAACGCGTTAGGATTATAAATAAAAGTCTGGTTTCCCAGGTGGTTCTCCAGTAGCGGATAAGGAACGGTTGACGGAATATAGCCCAGGGACAAAGAATATTTACCCCTGCCCATACTGCCTAACTTTAGTGTCTGAGTCACATTAAAACTGAATTTTTGATAGGCAACATCTCCGCTTAATACATTTTTAAGGCCCAGCGTATAACGGAAAGTAAATACAGGTGAGGTAACATTGGTTTTAAGGTTGACCGGCCGGTTAAATGTTTCAGAAAGCAGCGTCTGGGCTCCTGGTGACCACCTGGATTCAAACTGTAATTCCGAAACCACCAATATAGGGCTTAAGACACCTCTTACAGGTTCATTAAACAAGAATGGGAACAGGGGATCAAGCGACCAATTGGAATAGCCGATCTTTTCGGTAAAACCTTTAAAAAGATCTCTTTTGATATAGATATTTAACATATCCTGATCAAATACCTTTCTTCTGCTAATCCTTCCGAAGCGGGTAAACGCGGCAAACAGATTATTGCGCTGGTATAAATAGTTATCACTTAACAAGGCAACCTGGTTCAGATCATGCGAGAAACTAATCCCTGTTTCTGTCCAGTGTTTTCTGGATAAAATATAATCCACGCTTGTTCCGTATTTCACATCCTGGTCTTTAGTGCCGTAGGCCATGTAGCCGCCGAGAATCCACTTTTTATTAAAATTGGAATTGGTTTTAAAACCCAGCCTTAAACGGTTTCCTTCCACCTCATTATAGCTGTAAGTGTTTAGAAAAGGTCCAAAACTGAGATTCCCTGCCCGGTAATAGCCGTTGATCAGCATGTCTGCAGCCATCAGGTAGTTTTTAACCGTAGGAATGTCCTTCACCGTATCGATCAGGTGATAGACCGATTTTTCAGCTAAGGTCAGCGAGTCCGGCCGGTGCGTATTCCAAAAGTTCTCATCTTTTTTTTGAGCATCATCAGCTATAATGATATTATCTTTAAAGAAATCAGGAGGATAAGCTTTATTTACAGTCGCATTTTTATTTACAGTATATAGTTTTGCAAGTAGTCCGCTGCTGTTGCTGCTTAACTGACCTACTTCTACCAGAATTCTGGTTTTTTGTGGTAACCATGCCTGATCGGTTTTCAAGGCATCCATTTGCTGCTGTATAGTAATCTGGTGAATGAAGTTGAGGTTGGCAGTTGGTTCAACGGTAGCCTTAATCTGGTATAAGGCGTAATTTTCTTTCGCAATCCAGATGATACCGGTAAAAGCCAGGTCCTGTGGCCGCTTGGGTTTAAACGAAATCTGGTAACAGGCTTTTCCTTCAATGATCGCATTGCGGTTATCCAGTTCATAATCGTACCAGGTTTTCCAGTTATCTGTTAGTGGTGAAACAAAATCCTTACCTGCTGCGCTGACAAAGTTCTTATAGAAATTATATTGCTGGAACGTGCTGCCGGTAAGCTGGGCCAGCAGTGTGCCATCTTCAAATCCAATCCCATTGGCTTTTGTTCTTCTGATGTCTTCCCGTTTGGCTTCAGGCTTGCTCCGGTAATAATAATCAGATACTGTTTCAGACAGGAACAACGGAAGAATCGGGATATGGTCGGCATCAATAATTTTCATGCTGTCTGCAAGGGTTAAAGCCTTATCGATGAACTTCTTTTTAAGTAGTTTTTCACTCAGGTGATTAGCATCCAACTCCATTCTGCTGTAACTTTCGTATTGATAAGCGGAAAGATTTCTGGGATCGTTTTTCTCCTTATGCAGGATTACCTGCCTCATTATTTCCCATGCAGGATTGACATAACCTTTAGGACTTATCCGCACTTCCATTAACGCATTGGAAGCGGGCTCTAACCGTATATTAATAGTTTGTTTGGCGGCTGATGTGACCGGGAAAGACCGGGTGCGGTAACCGACACAACTTACGGTAATTGAATCAATTTTTTTAACGATTACGAGTTGGTATAAACCGTTAAAATTGCTGTTGGTGCCTATGGAAGTTCCCCTGATGACGATAGAGGCATATGTAACAGGTTCACCGGTAACTGCATCAGTAACCTTGCCTTTCAGGATTATTGTTTGCGCTGATGCAGGAAATGTAAAAATGAAAAGTACATTGAACATCAGAAGGATCTTAACGTAACTTTTCATATCATTTTTGAAGCGATTTATTCAGTAACAAGTTCGTTACTAATTCTGTTTTTTATTTGAATTAAACACCATTAATTCAAATAAAAAAGGCCGTCTATTAAAGACGGCCCTAACCCCACTTTATTAAAACAAAAAAACTTAATCAATCTTCAGGAAATTGCCTTTTTCATCAAAAAGCAGGTCTTTTCCATGTACTTCAGCTTCATACATGGTAGTGCCTTTTGCATCGGTTACTTTACCAGCTTCTGTAATTTTTACGCCTTTGTAATGTTGTTTAACATAAGCAGCTACACCAGCTGGTAATTCACTTGGAGAGATGGCCACCACCTGCTCTATAAATGTTCCGGCAGGACTAAACTCAACAGACATATCTTCGCCCGACTTGCCGCCCCAGTTGGCTTCAAAATTACCTTTTTCGTTTTCCCAGGTAACCTTAGTCGCATCAGGGTATTTTGTTGATAAAGCTGTTTTTACAGCAGCCGGAACAGCAGTACTTTTTAGTTTTTGCGCGATAGCCATACCTGTTACAGTCAGCATCATTAATGAACTTAAAATGATCTTTTTCATGTTATTTAAATTTAATACTCAAGTGTAAGGAGTCAATCTGAATTTTCTTTGAAGTGCAATTTTTTATAATATTTTATTTTAATCCTGTAAAATCTATTCTTTCACATATTAAATAAGGTGAATGAAAAGTAGGTTGAATAGGGCCATCATCTCCACACTTACCGGATGCAGTTACCTATAAGCCTTCTTTAAATTTGAATACATCATTATATAAATTATTATTATTTCCCTTATATTCGGTTTCCTTTATATCAGTTTTATGAAATATTTATCCTCATTACTTCTTTTCGTAATATTCACCCTGCATCTCTCAGCACAACAGACGCAAAAACCCATGTTATATGGGAGCAGCTGGATGGCCGTTACCGGAAAACCAATGGCAGCTACAGCCGGGTCGATGATATTTGAACAAGGCGGAAATGCAGTAGATGCGGCATGTGCTATGCTTGCTGCTACCTGTACGATGTGGGATACTCTGAGTTGGGGCGGCGAAACACAGGCGCTGATCTATGACCCTAAAACCAAAAAAGTAATTGCTATAAATGCAATGGGTGTTGCGCCTACCGGTGCAACTGCTGCATTTTTTAAAAGCAAAGGTTATAATTTTCCTCCTGAATATGGACCGCTGGCAGCAACAACACCGGGCACACCCGGCGGACTGATTTTTATGCTGATGAACTATGGTACTATGAGTTTGAAGCAAGTGCTGGCGCCCGCCATGCATATGGCCGCTGGTTATGCTATAGAAGCACAAGCTGCTAACACTATTGAAAAGGATAAAGCCATGCTAAAGACCTGGCCTTACAGCAAAAAAACATTTATTACCCACCCAGGCGAAAAACGGGAAGCCCCGGAACCAGGCGAAATTTTTGTGCAAAAAGACCTTCTTGAAACACTTACTAAAATGGTAGCCGCGGAAACTGAAGCAAAGAAAAAAGGCAAAAACCGCAAGGAAGCGCTGATGGCTGCTTATGACCGTTTTTATAAAGGTGATATTGCAAAAGAATTTGTACGGGGCTGCCGGGAGCAAGGCGGCCTTATTACAATGAATGACCTGGCCAAATGGAAACCAGTTGCAGAGGAACCGCTAAAAGTAAATTATAAAGGAATTGATGTTTATAAATTACAACAATGGACACAAGGCCCGGTAATGTTACAGGCGCTGAATATCCTGGACAACTTCGATCTGAAAGGCATGGGCTATAATAGTTCTAAATATATACATACGCTTTATCAGACCATGAACCTGGCTTATGCCGATCGTGATTTTTATTATGGAGACCCTCATGCTAATCCTAATGAACCAATGAAAGGATTATTAAGTAAGGAATATGCGAAACAACGTGCTAAACTTATCCGGTATGATAAAAATGACGCGCATATTGGCCCCGGAGATCCATATCCGTTTGAAGGAAAAGCAAACCCTTATATCAACTTGTTAAGGGATAGGGGTTTTGAAATGGATACCTCTAAACGAAATTTTGCGCCTAAGCATGACATGGGTAATTACACGCCAAAAGAAGCTTACGAAGATAGGCTATGGAGGGGTACTACCTCAATTGAAGCTGCCGACAAAGAAGGTTGGGTGGTTTCTGTTACACCAAGCGGCGGGTGGCAGCCTGCCTGTATAGCAGGCAATACAGGCATAGGCATGAGCCAGCGTATGCAAAGCTTTGTGCTTGATTCGGCCTTAAACCCGTTCAATGTGGTAGAACCCGGGAAAAGGCCAAGGGTAACTTTATCACCATCGTTATTTTTAAAGGACGGCAAACCGTTTTTATCTGCCGCTGTTCAGGGTGGTGATACTCAGGACCAAAATTTGTTACAGTTCTTTTTAAATGTGGCAGAATTTGGAATGACTGTACAAAAAGCTACAGAAGCGCCAAATTTTAATACCAATCAGTTATGGCTATCATTGGGCGGAACAAAAATTACTGATCGGGAACCTAAGCCCGGCCAGATATTAGTAAACAGCAACACAACGGAAGCAGTACGGAATGAATTAAAAAAAATGGGCTATACCCTAAGTTTTGCTGAACGTACCAGCGGACCTATTAATGCTGTTTATTTCGACTGGAAACACGGCAGCCTTTGGGGTGGTTCCAGCAATCATGGTGAAGATTATGGAATAGGATGGTGATTCACCGGTAAATAGATTTTAGTATCCAGTTTAGCTGAAATATAGTTAAACTTCCTGAAGGCACCTGAGGCTATTTTTGGGATTAATGACATTTTTTTTGATTTGTTTACGTAGATTTAGGATTCCGTTGATGGATCAGCATATCCCAACAAAACCTAAATACTTAATATACAATGAAAATCAAATTCACCATTCTTTTGGCCGCAGCATTGTCTTTTTTTTTTAACCAGGTAGTGTTTGGACAGAACATTGTATCTGCATCGTCGGCAAAGGTTCAATCACCTGATAAAAATATTCTGGTAAACTTTTATCAAAAGACGGATAATGCAGGCAACCGAACAATGTACTATGAGGTTACCTATAAAGGCAAGCTATTTATTTCAGAATCAGCATTGGATCTGCAAATGGATAACTCCTTGTCTGAAAAAGCTATGAATTTGAAAGTGGATCAGCATCAACGGTGGTGCGAAAATTTGGCTGTCACTAAAATAAGTTCATCAACTAAAGATACTACATGGGTGCCGGTAAACGGCGAAAATAGTACAATACGCGATAACTATAATATGATCGATATCAGCCTTGTAAAAGATGATAACCCAATTTATATGATGGGCGTACAAATCAGAGCATATAACGAGGGGGTAGCCATACGATATTATTTTCCTGAAAATGTTAAAGGGACTTATTATAACATAACTGCCGAAAATACAGAGTTTAGTTTGCCCGCAGGTACCCAAGCCTGGTTTGCCAATTGGGCGCAAGCTGCTTACAGCAAGTTGCCGCTTACAAAATGGCCAGGTGAAAGCGAACGCCCCCTAACATTAGAATTACCTAATGGCTTATTTGCCACTCTTGCCGAGGCAGCGATGGTTGATTATGCCCGTGGAAAGTTTAAACTAAGCACTGGTAAACCCAATACTATTGTTACCAGCATGTTTGGCGAAGCTGAATTAATATCGCCGGTAAATACTCCATGGAGGGTAATCATGATAGCCGAAAAACCGGGCGACCTGGTAGCGCATAATTATTTAATGCTTAATTTAAATGAGCCAAGTAAAATAACCAATACCAGCTGGATAAAGCCAGGAAAGATTATGCGGGTAATGAAACTAAATACTAAAGACGCTAATGCTGTTATTGATTTTACTGCTCAACAAAAGCTGCAATACATTTTGTTTGATTTTGGTTGGTACGGAAATGGGTATAGCGTTAAGTCTGATGCTTCCAAAATTATCCCTGAATTAGATATGGCTCAGGTGATAAAATACGCTGGTGAAAAAGGAATTGGTGTATGGCTGTATGTTAATCAGCAGGCATTGTTTCTGCAAAGCGACAGCTTGTATTCCATATTAAAAAAATGGGGTATAAAAGGGGTTAAGCTGGGATTTGTTCAGGTAGGATCGCATAGATGGACGACATGGGTAGAAAAAAATATACAGCAAGCCGCTGATAACCAATTGATGGTTGATATACATGATGAGTGGCGACCAACCGGCGAACAGCGTACCTGGCCAAATATCATGACTGCAGAAGGCGTGCGCGGGAATGAAGAATTACCGGATGCTACAAATAATACTATTTTACCGTTTACCCGCTTTATAGCCGGACCAGCTGATGCCACGTTCTGCTACATGGATAAAAGAATTAAAACAACACATGCGCATCAATTAGCGCTGGCTTCCATTTTTTTTGGACCTATCCAAACATTGTATTGGTATGATCTGCCTTCGCAGTACCACCATGAACCTGAGCTTGAATTTTGGAATAAACTGCCTACTGCATGGGATGAATCAAAAGTAATACAAGGTACCCCCGGTCAGTACATTACCACCGCCAGACGAAAAGACTTGGATTGGTTTGTAGGCACTATTACCAATAATGATGCCCGCACCTTAAAAATTGATCTGGGATTTTTGCCACAAGGAAAAAAGTATATAGCTACTATTTATTCGGATGATCCGATGGTGCAAACAGCAACCCATGTTAAAATTGAACATCAAAAAGTAAGTTCATCAACGGTATTAACGGCAAAGCTATTAGCCTCCGGCGGGCAGGCCATTTATATTACACCTGAAAATTGAGAGGTGTGCATGTCCAAGTTTTGATAATTTTAAGCATGATCCATAAATACTTTTGCTGAGTATCAAATGCATGTTTTGATGGAGAGGCCTGTTGTTTAAGCTTTAACAGTAGCCGGTATTAAAAGCAAACGGCAGAGTACAATAATTGCCTCTGCCGTCGCCTTATTCAATAGTTTATTATTCTATTTATTAATAACCAGGATTTTGTGTGATTGTAGCTCCTGTATTTGCATCAATTGATGACTGTGGGATTGGTAGTAAATTATTAAACTGTTGTACAGATGCTGCTGATTGAGGGTTTCCAAATCGTTTGGTTCGGTCATAAATCAATCCCAGTCGCCCAAGCGTTAGTATCCGGAACTCTTCTCCAAATAATTCACGGGCACGCTCATCAAGTAGATAATCCATATTAACCTGGCCGGGAGCTACCGGTGTAGCATTTGAACGGCTTCTTACCACGTTTAAATCTGCTGCGGCAGAAGCTAAGTCGCCTTTGTTCATATAAGCTTCTGCTCTTAAGAAATAAGTTTCCGGTAAACGGATAATGTAGAAGTTCCTAACATAGCCATTATCCGGAACCCCACCAATGTGCTTATCAGTACCAAATTTACACCAGTTTGGGTAAATATAAATAGAGGTATCGTCATGTGTAGTCAATATGGATGGAGGAGCAAGTTTATGTGGTGCATAGCCGGCTACCGGCGGTACCGGTGTATTCGGCCCAAAATAATAATGGCGTTTAATACAGGTTTCGCTATTGCGAATATCATTTCTTGAATTTGCCCAAATGTTATAGTTAATATAATTCGTAGGCCTTACAAAACCTACGCCACGGCCGGTTGAGTCAACTGCAGTTCCGTTATATCCATATTTAACCTGGCCCCACCAATCGCACCACATCATACGTTCAATAAGTGGCCTGGTTGAGGTAGTTACACCACCAGGTATAGCACCACCTGTTGCAGTTACCGCGAACTGGGCATTCCAGATACTTTCGTTATTACCCGGTTGTGTGTTTTGGTTACCCATTACAAAAAGGTCATAGTAGTAGTTTTTATCCGGTTCAGAAGCGCGCGCACCGAAGCGGGCTTTTACTAATGAATAGTTGCCATCTGTACCATTAATAACGCGTGTTGCAGCTGCAATTGCTCCATCATAATCTTTTAAACTGATATCTACTTCTGCAAGTATATGGTCGGCCGCTGCACGTACTACTCTGCCAGGGGTTGTAGTGGTTGTAGGTAAATTAGCCGCTGCGAATGTAAGATCAGCCAATGCGAATTTATAAACTTCATCACGTGTATTCCTTACAAAGTTAACCTGTGCTGTGGTAACAGGTGCTGACACGATAGGTACACCGCCAAACACATTTGCCAGGTTACGGTAAGCAAAACCCCTAAAAAAACGGGCTTCAGCAATAGCGGCTTGTTTTTGAGCATCGTTGGTCCAAACTACAGCCGGATTAGCAGCGCCTGCTATTAAAGTGTTGGCTACTTTAATAATGTTATATTGCCAGTTAAACCAATCGCCGGAGTAGTTATCTGTTGAGTTAACTATGGCCCAGTTATTATACTTTGATGTAGGGTCTCTCGGATCGTAACAAACGTCAGTGCCCAATCCAAGTATCCAGCCATCTTTATTGCCGTCCGCTGAATTGTAAAACAACTGAATGTAATGGTACATAGATGCAGACATTTCTGAAAACTGCGCCGGATTTGTCAGTGCATTTGAGCTATTTAATGTTGCCGGGTTTTCAGTCAGAAAAGCGGTATCCTTTTTACAGGATTGGATTAATGCTGCCGTTAGCATAACTGCTATGATCACGGTCAAAATAATTTTATGTGTTTTCATGTTAAATTTTTTAAAAGCCTGCATTTAAACCAAATGAAATTGTACGCATAATAGGTAAAGACTGGTTGGTTGTTGAAAGCGTTGAACCGCCGTTACCACCAATCTGTCCGCCGTTAGCAGGGTCAAGGCCAATCCAGCCGGTAGCAGTAAACAGGTTGGTGCCACTTACATATAATTTAAGTGTTGAAATTTTTAACTTATTGGTAATGCTTTTAGGGAACAGGTAGGCAAAAGATGCAAATTGCAAGCGCGCAAAACCTGTGTTCTGGTAAAAGCCGTAGCTCAGCGGATTGTTATAATTTGCTCTTGGATATTTGTTTTCAGCATTAGATGGTGTCCAGTATGGCTGGTTTAGCCAGTTACCTATCTGAACAGCGCCCGGGTCTAAGCCCCGGATATTGGTTGCCAAATCATAACCATGGCCTCCAACTATTGCGTTTATAGTAAAGTATAGCTGGAAGTTTTTGTAAGTAAAGGTATTTGACAGGTTCATGCTATAATTAGGTTTTGTATTATCATAACCAATAACAGAACGGTCGGCAGTGGTTATCTTTCCATCGCCGGTAATATCTTTAAACTTTACATCTCCTGCTACAGCACCGGTATTTGCTGCAAGATAGGCAGCATCCGTAGTCTGAACTATTCCAATAGGCGTATAATCATAAATTGCGCCTAATGATTTACCAATAAACAGGTTGTTAGCAATATTATCATTTTCTAACCCTGTAACCGGATTTATTACTCCCGTTAAATGTACCAGCTTATTCCTGTTCATCCAGAAGCTATAACCTGTAGACCAGGTAAATCCGCCCGGTGATTTAATGTTAACCGAATTTAAGCTAACTTCAATACCTTTATTGTCAACCTGGCCCAAATTTGCCTGCACGCTGATGTACCCTGTATAAATTGGCAATATTTGCTGTTGCAGCTGGTTAGTGGTTTTACTGCTATAAACATCTATGGTACCAGTCAGCCTGCTTTTTAATATGCTGAAATCAAGGCCAAAATTTAAGGCGTCTGTAGTTTCCCATGTAAGGTTCTGATTTCCCAACTGATTGGGATAGGTATATCCTGTAGAAACGCCATTAAATACGGTATAACCGGAGCTGCTTACCGTTGTTTGGGTTGCATAAGGTGATATACCCTGGTTACCGGTACGGCCATAAGATGCTCTCAACTTTAAGTTGTCCAGCCAGGTAATATTCTTCATGAAACTTTCTTCAGATATAGCCCATGCCACAGAAGCGCCCGGGAAGTTTCCGAATTTGCGGCCGGGTGCAAAGGCGGAGTTGGCATCCCTGCGGAAGTTAACCGTAGCGTAATACTTGCTTTTGTAATTGTAATTTAACCGGCCTATATAGCCAACGTTTGCAGTTTCAGTATAAACGTTTGGAGTTTCAGTGCTGGAAATTTTTTGGGTAGTTGCATTTCCCAGTCCATAATAGCTAAGTGAGGTGGTGCCAAATGCGGCGTAGTCATTTCCGGTAGCTACCAGCGTTTGTGTATTGATGTCATCGCGGGTGTAACCTACTAAAGCATCAAAATGATGATCGCCAAATTGGTGAGTATAAGTTAACAAGTTATCTAATACATAAGAACCGGTTAAAGCTTGTGTTTTATTGCCGTAAGCTTTACTTAAAAATTGAGTAGGGTTAATTATGTCGCCAGGAAGCAAAGTGTTTTCTTCAGCTGTTTCATGGTGAAAATTAGCAATATTAGATGTTTGCCTATCTCCGGTTACATTAAATCTATACGCAAGTCCCGGAATAAACGGAACCTTGGCAATGATGTAAGCTATCCCTCTTACACTGGTGTATCTTTCCATGTTATCATCAATGGGGCCCAGTGTGCTTGTGCTTGGATTGCCCCAGTACGGATTGAAATTTGATGCGCTGCCCTGTGGATAGCGTTCAAGCGAAGTGGTGCCCGGAATATATTTATAACTGTACGGAGACAAATAAGTAGCCATATATAAATTTGCAGCTATACCGTCATAAGCTCTTTCTGAGTAATAGCCATTAACACCGAAAGTAAGCCAGTCGGTAATATTATTTTCTACTTTAATGGTAATATTTGGCTTGCTGTAATAATCATTAGCCAATACACCATTCTGTTTAATAAAACCTGCGGAAGCATAATAATTTGTTTTATTCGATGTGCCCGACACGCTTAAATCATAGTTCTGAACCGGGGCATATTGCTGCACTTCTTTAAGCCAGTTCATGGTTTGGCCGGAGTTTATGGCTTGCAGTTCCAGCGGTGATTGTTGAAAAACGCTCGCGATATCCGTAGCCGATCCTTTGGAAGCAGCCAAATCTTGTCTCCATTTTATGTAGTCCTGCCCCTGGCGCATGTTCGGAATACGTGTCCAGCTTTGTGTGCCGTAATAAGCATTTAAATGTATCTCCGGTTTATCTGTTCTGCCGCGCTTGGTAGTAATTAAAACAACGCCGTTTGCCGAACGCGAACCATAAATAGCTGCGGAACTGGCATCCTTTAACACATCATAGGAAGCAATGTCATCCGGGTTAATCTCATTCATGTCACCATTAAAGATAACTCCGTCTAAAACGATTAACGGATTTGTACTTGCAGTGATGGAGTTTTGCCCCCTAATTTGAATTGAAGGAGTGGCACCGGCAGTTGTGGACGGGCCAATATTAATACCGGATGTTCCTTGCAAGGCCTCTAAACCATTAACAAACGGCACAGCCTCTTTAGGGCTGTCTTCCAGCCTTATAGTTGTAATAGCTCCTGTTACATCTTTCCTTTTCTGAGTGCCGTAACCTACTACAACTACCTCATTCATCTGTTTGTTGTCGGCAATTAAGGTAACGTTAATGGTAGTTTGTGCGTTTACCTGCACGGTTGTGGGTTTGTAGCCTACGTAGTTAAATGTTAAAGTACTTTGCGGATTAATCTGAATAGTGTAACTCCCATCTACACCCGTATTAACTGCTGCGCCGTTTGAGGCTTTAACGCTCACTCCAATTAAGGTTTCGCCGGTTGTTTGGTCGGTTACCTTACCCTGCACTTTGATGAGGCCGGATTGGGCCAGTGAACTGGAGCTGATAAGTGCGATCATAGCAAAAAATGCACACGATAACACCATTTGTGTTACTCTTAAATTTAAAGAATAACATAGTAGAAGTCTGTTTTTCTTCATACACCTTGTTTTAAGTTAGTTATTAGCATAATTTATAATTGGTTGGTTATAAGCGTAATGTTGCCGTACCTGCAGGCTGTATCCTGAACTATGGTTTGTAATTTGCAATAGTTGTCTTCCAGTTTTTTTAATAACTGAAACTGAGCACGGGCACGTTGCAGGTTATGGCCTGGAAAATGTATTTTATAATATTTATCACCTTCCAGATAATCAGTTAAAAATCTGACACCCATTATATAAGGCAGCAATAAGGCGCCCATTGGTAAAGAGTTAATCTCTTCATGGGTTAAAAACCGGGCTGTTTCCTTTAAAAAGCTTTTTGTGAATGCTTTAAATAGATCCAGGTTAACATCAATCTTTGAAATATCAGCTTCATCTTCGGATCCCGTATTTACGATAGTGCGTATGGCGTCTCCAAAATCATAAGCAATATAGCCTGGCATTACAGTATCAAGATCTATTACACATTGCGCACGGTTTTTTTTATCAAGCAGTACATTGTTAAATTTGGTATCATTATGCGTAATACGAAGCGGAAGTTTGCCGTTACGGCCTAATTCCAATATGGCACACATACTTTTTTCACGGTCCGTAACAAATTTGATTTCGCTGAAAATTGTACCGGCCCGGTTTTCGCTGTCTTCATGCAAAGCATTTTTAAATTTTGCCAGGCGCATTTCAATATTGTGAAAATCAGGAAGGGTTTCACCTATTAGTTTGGCATTCAGATCGGAAATTAATGACTGGAACGCCCCAAATGCTTTTCCGCCTTCATTAGCCTGCTTTATGGTGGTAACCACGTCATAAGACAAAGTATCTTTAAGAAAGATGTACATCCGCCAATAATTGCCTTCTGCATCTTTAAAATAAGAGGTACCTGTTTGGGTTTTAATAAGCGTTAAAACCTGCTTGTCAGGAAAAGACCCTTCAATATTTTTTAGTTTATTTTTAATATGACCGGTAACAATTTCAATATTACTGATCAACAGGGGGACGTTTTTAAAAACATAAGAGTTTATACGCTGCAAAAGATAATCGGGCAATGCCTGATTTGTATTGATAACATGATAGGTGTCGTTGATATGCCCTGAACCATAATGCTTTATATATTCAACTTCACCATCAATATTAAAATGATGTACAATTTCTTTTAAATTTTGAATTGTTTGTGAATCTGAAAGCATAAAATTTTGGCAATAAGTAGTGTAGATATAATAAATAGTAAGTGTACGAAAACAATATATCAATTGTGTGTGCGCAAACAAATATATAAAAACAATTCATGTACGTACACATTTTTTATTTTTTTATATAATTTATTTATATTTTTGACCAACATGTTTAAAATCATAAACCGTCAGTACAACTATTGATAGTTTGCTAAAGTGATTATATTCATGCAAGTATAAACCCTGGCGTCAACTTTTATAAGCCTGTTCCTATTGCTCACAACAGCATATTGAAAGTATTATTTAGTTATAATTATGAAAAAAAGGTTATTGATATTATTAATGTGCGCCAGTGCAAGTGCATTTAGCCAAAACGATGACAAGAAAAAACATGCTATTGATGTAGATGCTATTCGCGAAACGGAGTTAACAGGAGATGTGGGTTTAAAACCTACAATAATGTCATTTCCGGCTGATGCTAAAAGCGTATCACAATTTTTAAAACATTTTCCCGGTAAAAAATATCTTACCTTTCCTGAAAGCCGGGCTAATTCAATCCGGCTATTGGATTCGCTGCCCAAACCATGGCTCAACCGTACAGCGGCTCAGTTAACATCATTTGAGGGCGTGGCGCAGCCAGGTGAATATTATGTTTTTCAGATAGGGGTTTATGCAGCTGCAGCACCACTTAATAATATCACTACAACTTTTTCTTTATTAAAAAATGGTGGAAAAACCATTAGCGAAGTAACTTGCTTTAATACAGAGGGCGTAGCATTTACCGGTAAATCTTATAAAAAGAAAGTTAATCTTAATTTGAAGCGTGTTTTGCCATTGTGGTTTGGTATTCAGGTACCTGATGATGCAAATGGTATATATAAAGGTATAATACAAATAAAACCAGAAGGCCTTGCCCCAACCACAGTTTCTGTTGCTATCAATGTTAAAGGAGATAAAATAGCCGATCATGGGTTTAATCATGAAGGTAAACTTTCACGCCTGGCCTGGCTTAATTCCAGAATCGGTTTAGATAATGATATCACCTGTGGTTATCAGCAGTTAAACAGAACCGATAACCTGATTAAAATATTGGGGCGCAGCATTAAGCTTTCGGCAGAAGGTTTGCCTTTAGCTATCGAGACTTATTTTGATAACAATAACCAACACCTGTTGCCCAACAGTCAGCCTATTTTATCAAATAAAATGAAATTCATTATTGAGCAGGGTGGTAAACAGCTTGCTTTTGCTGCGGGAACTACAACTTTTAAAGACGACTTTCCAGGAGCAACCCATTGGACAACCCTGTTAAAAAATCCTGATGTTAACGTATTGGTGCATGGTACCGCTGAGTATGATGGGTTTTTAGGCTATCAATTAGATGTTACACCAGTAAGAGATATACACATACAAGATATTCGTTTAGAACTCCCTATGGATGCCCAAAAGTCAAAATACATGATGGGCTTAGACAAAGAAGGTGGGTTAAGGCCGGATAAATGGAACTGGAAATGGGATGTGGTCAACAAGGATCAGGATGAAGTTTGGATGGGCGGTGTAAACGGAGGATTGAAAATTAAATTTAAAGGGGCAAATTATCGCCGGCAACTGGTTAATATCTATTATTTGTTTGGGCCGTTAAATGAGCCGGAATCATGGGGCAACGGCGTAAAAGGGGGGATTGATATTAATACCCAAAACAAGGGCGCTTTACTGAATGCATACTCAGGCGATAGAATATTACATAAAGGTGAAACCTATCATTTCAACTTCGATCTGTTGGTGACTCCCTTTAAATTACTTAATAAAAGTGTACAGTTTGGCGACAGATATTATCATACTGATATCGACACGGTTAAAAATTTCGTTAGTTCCGCAGTTGAACATGGCGCTAACATCATTAATATTCACCATAAAAAAGATATTTACCCATTTCTTGATTATCCTTATATGGATGAAAACTTACCTGATCTGAAAGCATTTATTGATAGCACGCATGCACATGATTTAAAAGCAAAAGTATATTATACAACCCGTGAAATTTCAGTGAACACCAAGGAGATATGGGCCATGCGCAGCTTCGATAATGAAATTATAATGCCCGGTCCCGGTATGAAAACTCGTACTTTGGTAAATCCTAAAGGGGTTCATCCGTGGTTGGCACAAAATTTCAAAGAGAATTTTATCCCAGGTTGGGTAGCTACATTTACACATGGTAAATATAAAGGCAGGCAAGATTTAGCTGTACTGACTGCGCCTGACAGCCGAATGAATAATTTTTACCTGGAAGGTTTAGACTGGATGTGCAGAAATATATCAATTGATGGCATTTACATGGATGACCTGGCGCTTGATAGGGAAACGATGAAACGTGCGCGAAAAATTTTAGACCGGGAGCGCCCCGGCGCACGTATTGATATGCATA